>NZ_DASTAT010000130.1 GCF_035712445.1 Oligoflexus sp.
ATAAAGCGGCCCATGATTGGGCGATCCGGGAATGGAAAGAGTGCCGGGAATGCTCTTGATATCAAAGCTTGCGGGATCCACGAAAGCGTGCGGCTGGAAGAGCCATTCGCCATGCAGCGAAACATTGCCCTGGCTCACAAAATCCCAGGTTTGAAGATCCATTTGCCCCTGACGCAGGGACGGCTGCTGACGCGACGGCAACGTCATCAGCTGACATCCGCTGAGCAAGAGCCAAAGGCCTGCTAAAAACCAAAGGGGCATGGGATCCTCCTCATCTCCTTTCGGTAAGAAACCGCAAAACGTTGACCTCATTCATGTTCAAGGCTTTTGATTTTTTTCGAAAGACAGCAGGTTTTCCCTCTCAAAAGAAGTGATTTATTCAATGAAACTTAAGTGAACCATCCGAACGAAAGCGGAAAATCATGTAGCCCTTGTCCCGGCGAATTTTGCTGGTGTTCTTTCGCTTTGTCTTTCAGTTGACCACATGACGAAGCCTGTGTTCTACTCGCGCTGTTTCATCCAGACATTCAAAATTTGTTTTCGGGAGATCGTGTATGCGTTTGAACACCCGTATGCTTGCGGTGATGGGAATGCTTGTGGGGCCTGCGTTTGGCGTCATGGCCAGTGAGAATTGCGAAGTCAGATCCGGCTGCAATGCAGCGGCCCTTTGCGCAGCTCCAGAGGACACCAGCGCGGCTGGTGCATGGACCGTCGGTGCCCGCACAGTGAATATCAAAGGCCTGACGGTCGAAGTCTGGTATCCGGCAGAGGGCAATGCGTCGCTGGCTGCATTGCCGAAGGAATACGACATGCGCCTCTGGCTTCCGAGCAAGGAGCAGAAAAAAATTCCGGATGACAAGGTTCCCGAGCAGGTATGCGACTGCTATGCGGATCTGCCTTTTGATGCGGAGCATGGCCCTTACCCCGTTGTGCTCTTCGCGCACGGCACCGGCGCCTTCCGCACGCAAACGCTCTCGCTCATGACCCACCTCGCCAGCCGCGGGTTTGTGGTCCTGGCTGCGGATCATCCTGGCCTTTACCTTGGCGATCTTCTGCAATTTAAATTTGGAGCCAAGGTCACCACCGACCTTCAGACTGTTTTGAATGCGCTGAAGTCCAATGCCCCGGAACTCAGCTTCCTTCAGAAAAAAGTTGCGCTGAATCACATCGGCCTTATCGGTCACAGCGCAGGTGGTAACGCCGTATCGAGCCTTTCGGGCCTGGAAGGCGTGGAATTCGTCGTGCCGATGGCGGCGGGTGGAACGCAGAATGGACCCGATCTGAAGGGTTCTCTGATCATGGGCGCTTTGAATGATAAAGTCGTGGCCTATAGCCGTCAGCAAAGTGGCTTCGCGCAATCCCCCAGTCCCAAACGTCTGGTTGGAATCGCCAACGCTGGACACCTGGCCTTCTCCGATCTTTGCGCGCTGAAAAACAAGGATGGTGAGGATATGGTCGCCGTGGCCCAGAAATATAAGATCGCCAATGCCGGCTTTGCCACCGGCCTTTGGGATGGCTGCGCAGACGGACAGCTCGATCCCGCTCAAGCCAAAGTCATCGTGAATTATGCGGTGGCCGCCGGAGCGGAAGAGGTGCTTCAGTGCGTGGATCGCACCGACTCCTTCAAAAGCCTGAAAGGCCGTTACAAGGACGTGAGCGAGTACAAGGAAGCCCTCTGATTTTCATCCTTTCGATTCTTGGGAGGGATTCTGCACCACGGTTCTGCACCGTGGTGCCTTTTGCCCTTTATTTGCCTTCGAAATTGATCATCCATTTGATCCCGAAACGATCCGTCACCGACCCAAATCGTTTCGCCCAGAATGTTTCTTCAAGCGGCATATCCACGCTCCCGCCATCACCCAAGGCCTTGAAGAGGCGTTCGGCATCGGCCACGGTGTCGACACTGAGCGTGAGCTGAACCGACGATCCAAACACAATCGGCTGCCCCTGACCCATGCTGTCGGACGCCATGATCATGAGGCTGCCTTGGGTCAGCGCCCCATGCATGACGTAGTGACCAAGACCAGGAGGAAACTCACCACCTGGGATGTCTGCATAGGTCATCACCTGCAGGTCCCCACCGATGTGCTTATGATAGAAGGTCATGGCCTCGCGGCAGTTGCCATTAAAAAAGAGATAGGGATGAACTTGAATCATGAATGGGCTCCTTATTCATTGTCCGACCTTAGTCGATCAGGGCCGGGCCTTTTCGACAAAAATTTTTAGAGTTTATTTCACTGTCTTTTCAGGGACTTGAAATCTTACCGACCCGGCATTTTCTGCCTCTTGGGGACTTTCGAGCCGCACCGATAGGTCTATCGCAGATGATTCCAAATATCAGCGGAGTTGGGGCATGGCCAAGAAAGATGAAAAGGTTCCGGATACCCTTGAGTTCGTCGAAGGACTCAAGCGACGTTGGATGGCGACGGTCGATGCCATCGTGGATCCGCTTATGCTGATCGACAAGGAATTCAATATCATTCAGGCCAACCGGGCCATGGCCTCCTTGTCCAACCGCGATATCAAGCAGGTCATCGGCAAAAAATGCTATCAGATGTTTGCCGGTCGCAGCTCGCCCTGCCCCGGTTGCCAGATGATTGAAAGCATTGATACGCAAAAGCCTCTGACCTTCGATCTGAAGCAGGTCTATCCGGGCCGCATCTACGAAGTCGCCTCGCAGCCCATCTTCACCCACCAGGGTGATCTGGAAGGCGCCCTGCATATCTATCGCGATCGCACGCTGGCCAAGCAGCTGCAGAATCAGCTGATTCAGCATGAAAAGCTGGCTTCCATCGGACTTCTGGCAGGCGGCATCGCCCACGAGATCAATAACCCCCTGGCTGGAATCCTGCTCTTCGCCCAGATGCTGATGCGGACGATGGATAAGGAAAGTCCGCATTATCAGGATGTCGTGGAAATCGAATCGGCGGCCAAACGCTGCAAGACCATCGTGGAAAGCCTGCTCGATTTCGCCCGCAAGCAGCCGGCCATCGAAGACAAGAAGAATGAAGGGGTCGTCGATCTTCAGGATGCCTTGGAATCCGCCCTCCGTTTCTCGACCGTCGGCGGTGCGGCCGATCGCATTGAAATCCAGGAGGACTGGGGTCCGCATCGGGCCACGACGCGCGGCAATCGCAACAAGATCATCCAGGTTTTCCTGAATCTCATTCAAAACGCGATCCAGGCCATGCCGAACGGTGGGAAACTGAAACTCCGCACAGGACTTTTGGATGATGATCGCGGAAACTGGGCCGTGGCGGAAGTCATCGACTCGGGTATTGGCATTCCCCAGGAGCACCTGAAAAAAATCTTTGATCCCTTTTTTACCAGCAAGGGGGAAGGCCAGGGCACAGGCCTCGGTCTTTCCATCTGCCATGGCATCATCCATGATCTGCATGGCATCATCGAAGTGGAAAGCAAACTGAATCAGGGCAGCACCTTTAGGGTTCTGGTGCCACGCCCCAACGCACTTGAACAGGCTGGGTGAAACGTGGAGCATCTGCCGCGCAGCAAAGTATCACCGGAACGCTTTACAACCCATGCCGCCCTTGGGTGCGCAGCGGCTTTGAGCGCGGGCATGATGCTGATCGGCTATAAACCGGGCAACTCCCATCCCTTTCCTGTGATCTTTCCCCTGCTGCTCGGCATCTCGGGTTTCGGTGCATTGACGGGTTTTTTCATCAGCCTCTTCATCGTCCTGCGCGAGGCTCGCAGTAATCTTATGAGTTTCCTGCAGCTCGCCATCTTCGGCAGTGCGGGCCTTCTTTTCATGCTGCAGTTTATTTTCATGCAGCTGAACCTGACAGCGGGCGTCACCTATGCCCTCTATGCTTTGCTTCTGCTCACGCTGGCTTTGATCCTGAATGAAAAGATGGCGAGGCTGCTCGGCAGTTCCTATGTTGAACGCACAAGCCTGGCCCTGGTCATCGGTCTTTTGAATCTTGGTTTTGTCACCTGGGATCTGCGTCTTCTGCAGTTTCAAGGCATCGAAGAGCCCTCTTTGACCTGCGTGCGGAATATCTATGCCTGCCTTCTCCTTCAGCCGCTCATGATCCTCGGCATCCGTCGCCTGACCGCGCGGCAGGCTGGAACGCGAGGCTCGCGTCGCCGTCTGAAGTCTTCATTCCGCCGTCATCCCGATCGTTTTCATTTCTACGTCGCGCACTGGATCAGCTGCGCTTTGGCCGCAGGCTTCAGTCAATGGCTTTTGAGCCAACACGCCCCGGATCATCCCACTGCGCCCTGGCTCGGTTCCAAAATCGTCTGGGGCACCATTACCCTGGCCTGGATTCCTGCTCTTTGGCAGCAGCTGAAACACTGGCAGCAGGCCCAGATCCTGCCCAGAAACATTCGCAGCCCCTGGCAGTCGGGTGGCGGACGCGCCGAACAATTTCTAAGGCAGCATCATCTGCCGCGCGCCGCCCAGGAAACATGGCTCGGACTCCGCACAGCCATCATCATGATCGATCATGATCCGCATGAAGACTGCCGCGTGCATCTGCCTGCCCTTCTTTATCGAGCCAGGCAAATGCAGTGCGAACAGATCATGTCCCGGATTTTCTCCGAGCAGATTCTGAGCACGCAGACGCAGGGCTCCCAGATCCTGGTGTCAATGGATCCCGAGCACAGCATCATGAGCTGCACCGAATCCCTTTTGATCCTGACCGTACTTTATCTGGATGGCCTGCCGCTTGTGGAAAAACGCCTGAAGCAGCTCGTCCGCCTGCTGCCGCTCTTGGATCCCGACCTCGCCCGCGTGCTATCGGAACACAAGGTCGAGCAGCTCTTCAGCCGTCTGCAGGGTTTCTTTCATCTCGATTACAACTGGATCGATCAGTCGATGCGCAGCGGGGATGATGAGGCCAGCTTTGATGTGCGTCTTGAAAATTTGAATCCCCGCGAAAGGCAGCGGGTTTTGACCCAGCTGAGTTCCGCGCAGTGGCTCGGCAACTTCATCTGGATCAGCGAATCCGCACGCGATCGCCTGAAAACCGAATCTCCTTTTCTGGCCTCGACCATCGAACGCTGGCCCATCCAGCTGGAACAGGTGCATGGCAAATCCATGGAAACAGCCATTTTCCTGATCAAATTTGAAAACCTGATTCCGCGTCTGCAGCGTTATCATGCTCTGGATGAAATCCGCAGCCGCCTGGCGCCTCTGCCCCTGCCGCCTCTATCGCAGCGGGTCTGCGAGGATATCGAAGCCAGCCTCGGTCGGGATCCCGATCATATCGATCTGCAGCAGCATCTGAAGACCATGAGCGATCACGACTGGCAAGGCTTCCGGGCCAAGGATATGGCGCTTGATATCCTTCTGAAGATGGTGGCCCGTGCCGATCTTTTGGAGCGCAATGTCCGCATGCATAAAGAGGACTGGCAAACCTTCCGCCGTGATACGCGGGAGCTGGTCCAGAAGATTGGTTATCCCAGCCAGGAATTGCATAAGGCGCATCTCAGCAAATTGGAATTGCGTCAGCTGCATGAGCTGCAGCGCATCTGCCTGGAACCCGATCATCCCCGCTGCCGCGAAGCCTGGCTGCTGCTGGCGAGTTTGCCGACCCGCACCCTGAGTATGGATGCGGTGGGTCAGCTGATGCAAACGATTGCCGCCGCCTGTCGCGCTCCGGCGCTCCGCAGTCACGAAATTATTCTGCATAAGGCGGTCGAAGCCTTCTTCCACCTTGCCAGGGCCCTGCCCTTGAATCGGGATGGTGATGTGAGTCGAGTCTTTGAAATTCTCGCCCGCACTCTGATTGAAGTGGAGGCGGATCAGGAACTCCTGCTCGCCTTCATGGATGGCAAGCTTGCGATGGATCAGCAGCGTGGTACCGAAATCACGGTCTCAGGACCTGTGCTCCTGCAGTGGAAGGAAGCGGTCGAAAACATCCTGCAGGAACCCGATCTGCCGATCAGCATTCAGGCCGCCATTGATCTGCGCTGGAGGAGCTTCTCCAATTCCAACGATCCCCTGCATCGCGCGTCATGATTCAGGCCTGCAGGGGCGTGGATGCGGCTTCAAGCAGCGGCAGACGCAGAACAAAACGTCCTCCTGGCCCCCGCTCACAGCTCAGATCGCCCCCATACTGCTGAGCAATGCAGCGGGCGCTGTAAAGGCTTAATCCAAGACCCGCCCCCACTTCCTTCGTGGTAAAAAACGGCGTAAAAATGGAACGCAGCTCGTCATCCGACACACCGGGTCCATTGTCTTCAATCCTGACCATGAAACAGGACCCATCGCCCATCAGACTCAGAATGATATGCGGACGGTCCCGATTGACCAAGGCCTCCAAGGCATTGCGGATCAGACTGTCTACGACTTCCAACACGCTTTGCCTATGGCAGAGGACGCGGTCGCCGGGCTTGACGTTCTTGCGAATCAAAAGAGTGATCCCTTGTCCCTGGAGCACCCGACTGCAGCGTTGACCGATCAGTTGGGCCATATCCGTGACGAGGCAGGGTTCCGGCTGTTCGACCGGGATCAGGCTTGAGGCCAGGAGCCTCTGCAGTATCTGATGAATGCGTTGAATCGCATCATAACCGCGGCGAATCCTTTGCTGGACTGGCGGCTCGCGGAATTTTTCGTAATGGCTCTCCAGGTTTTCAAGGGTCAGCTGGACTATGGCGAGGGGATTATTGATCTCATGCGCAGCCCCTGCAGCCAGCCGTCCGATCGCTGCGAATTTTTCATCGCGGGCTTTCAGGCGATTGAGCCGCAAAGCCCGACGAAAGCCCGCATGGGTTTGCCAGAACACCAGCAGCGAGGGGGCGATCACACCTATGAAGGCTCCGGTCGCAAACATAAGCGTGGCAAAAGGTTCAACCTCCGCCGGCAGCGGCTGATAGCCCGTGGGGAAAACAGTGAACTCAATGCCTATAAAAAGAACAAAGGCTCCCAGTGTACTGGCGACGATCCAACGCCATTCCTGGGAACGAAAAAGCAGAAAAGGCAGAAGAGCGAGGTCGAGGCAATAGAGGGAAAGCTGCGTCGCATGCCCAAACAGAAAAACCCCAAAGGCAACACTGGCAAGCGTGAGTGCGACATACAGGATTCGAGCCAGAAGGAAGCAGCGCTGCCGCGCGAAGAGATGAATGATGAAAAAAAGACCGAGAAAGGGCAGGGTCGCAGAGAGAACTCGTTCGTAGTATCCAAAGACGATGAGGATCAGACCAAAGGCCAGAGTCAAAGTGCTCGACAGAATGAGCGCGCTATTGAAAACCAAAAGCTGCAGGCGCAGACCTCGCTCCGGCAAACGCTGCGCACCGAGAGCGAGAATGGACTCCAGGGTCAACTTGAGACCCGTACTGGAATGTTTCAAAGGCGCATCCTCTCCGTTCCAGGCATAAGGCCCGATTCCCGCCCATACTAACGGGAAAGAACGGGAATGAACAGGTGAGGATGGCGTCTTAAGAAAACTTAGTCAATCCCTGGAGCACTTGCGGATCTCCTCATCAGGGCTTCCGCGTCGGCTCCCAAAAGCGGGCTGTATCCGGTATCCCATAACGCTTCCGAATGGTTTTGTGAACGTGATCGAGTCCCTGATAGGAAAGGATCACTTCCTCGTGCCCCGGTTCGACAATTATGTGGGCATAGCCTCGCTTCTGATACCCGGCGTCATTCAATGCGACTTCCAGGTCATTGATATTCTGGATAGCGCGTCCATTCACTTCGGTGACGAACACATCCTCCATATCGTGATAGCCCTTGTTGTACTCGATCGGCAGAACCCTTTGCAGCACCACGGCGCGGGCTTTGCCGTCGGCGCTCGGGTTTTTGTGGAATTCCGCTTCAAAAAGATAAGGCAGGGGCGCGCGACGTTTCCACTGCGATCCCCAACTTTGCATAAGACCTGCAGAGAGTTCCTGAAACAAAAACCCACCAAAAATAGTATAAACCGGCTGCGACAGCGCGGGCGGAGGGATGCGTTCATGCGAGGGATCATAAGCGGGCAGCACCTTGTCCACCTTGATCGTCTCGCCTCCGCGCAGAAGCGTCAGACGCACACGATCTCCGGCTGCTATCTCGGCCAGCTGGCTCATGAAGGAAATGCGGCCCCAGCGTGGATGCTCATAGGACCCGCGCGCAGAAACGCGCACGCCGTGAAACTCAAGCAGGACATCGCCTACCTGCACGCTATCGACAAAGGGAGAATCCGCGTGCACCGATTTGATCCATACGCCATCGCTCACCGCACTGGCTTTGGCATATTCGCGCAAATAAGGCGAAAGCATCGAGCTGACCTGAAATCCCGGGTCCACGAAACCGCGATAGGGCGGTTTGCGCCAGCCTTCCAGAAAACGTTTCAGAAGCCGGCTCGGCAGGGCATAGACGGAACTCGCCGCCTGGCCGATGGCGACCCCGACCAATTTTTCATCACGCACGATCGGCTCGAACCATCCATATCCAGCCCGTCGCAGTTCAAAGACATACTGCGGCAAAGGATATTCGACGAGGTAGACCGGGCGAACCTCGACCTCGCGCAGTTTGATGGCATTGTTGACCAGAGTCTCCCCTTCCAGCGCCTGATAGAGATTGACATTATCCCCAAGGCTCAGGTCGGGTCCCAGCGGCAGCGCTTCGAGGGCCTGCGGGGCGGCATCTTCAAACCGCAGGATCGCAAGATTCGCAACATCGTCGACAAATTCAATGCGCAAGGGATAGCGCCGCGGATCACCCAGTTTTTCGGCTTCAAGATGTCGCGCTTCCTTCACGGCGAAGGCTGCTGTCAAAAGCGTTCGCTCATCCAGCACCAAACCCATATGAACCATGCGTTCATTCTGTTTCGCCGTCCAGGGCGCATCGTAGTCCGACCTTTGCACGACCGAGTGCACACGCAGGACGCTGTTTTCCAGACTTTTGGCAAAAGCCGGCAGGCTGAACCAGCATAGGATAAAACTCAAACAGAGTGCTTTCATTTTTCCGCTCCCCAATTCGCCGTGGCTCCATCTTCATCAGGACCAAGCCAACGCGTCAGAGGAATTTTGTAACGGCTGTTGATAACCTGATCCGCGCTTCGGGAAGCCGCAAGAGGCAGAATCAAAGGCACTTCCTCCTGCCAGAAATCAAAGACCAAATGCGAGCCCTCGGCCTCGTCGATGGCCCGCGCCAGATCATCGAGCGACAAAACTTTCTTTCCATTCACGCGCGTCACGACCGCATCCATGAATGGACCAGAGAAGGTATTCACGGCATGCGGCAGGCGTTCGGCCAGCACGATGACATCGCGTGCGCCCTCAAGATCCTTGATCTGCGAAAAATGATTATGAATGTAACGCAGGGGCAGAGGCGCATCCAGATACCAGCTGCGTCCCCAGGTCTCAAGGTAATCGCGACTGAGGCTCGTGAAGACAAGTCCAGCGAAACTCAGAAAGCGCGGCTGATTCCAAAAGATATGCGCGCCATCGTAAAAGGCTGCCTTCGCCTTCAGGACCAGCTCGACTGTGCGACGCTTCCCTTCCCGCAGAATATCCAGCTTCAATGGATCACCGCGCTGCTTCAGATCATAGAGAACGCGAAAGGGCAGACGGTCGCGCAGATAGGAAATCTTCCCGTCAATGCCCACGGGTTTTCCATCTATCGCCAGGATGATATCCCCTGAATTCACCGCACCGGACAGCGGCGAATAGGACGCCACTTCACTGACCTTCACGCCGCCTTCACCGGCCTTGAGCCCGTGATAGCGCCGCGTCGCGGTATTCTGCAGGGCATTGTCCTGCACGTTGAATCCCTGCACCGGATGACCATCGTAACGGCCATCGGCAATATCGGTCAGAAATCTTTTGATCACGGGCGTGGGGATGATATAGCCGGTATTTTCCGCGCCGGTATAGGCCTGAAAAGCCACTCCGACCGCTATTTTTCCCTGCAGAACAGGTCCCCCGCTATTGCCGGGATTGATGGCGGAATCCACCTGCACCAGAAGGTGACTGTCCGCAGCCGAGTGCACATAGCGCCGATAACTGACCCGCGAGACCACGCCCTGTGTGATCGAAAGCTGCTCGCCCCCCGTGGGATAGCCGACCGTATTCACCGTCTCGCGCACATCGGGAATATCGCCGAAGGCGATCGGCGTCACGCCGCTCAGATACGCCGGATCCTGGACCTCAAGCAGCGCCAGATCACAGTCGTGGGCCATGAATTTAACGCGGGCGCTCACGGGTTCATCATCACCGTCCTTCAGAACGGAAATGAATTTGCCATTCGCCACCACGTGCGCATTGGTCAGAATGCCGGCCGGCCCAATATAAAATCCGGTACCGGACGAGGACTTCACCGCCTGATGATTCCAGGGTTGCTTGTAATCAGGTTCCTGTGAAATGACCTGAACTTTGAATATAGCCTTGCGCACCGCTCCCAGTTCGACGGCGCGCACCGGCCTGGATCCCACCATCACACACAGGACGGCCAGGATCCTCCAGCCTTTTTTCATCATAGAAAACCTCAAGGCGTATCACAGCCCGCAAAAGCCTGCGTGCTGATCTGTCGATAGGCGCTGCAAAGATCCGTGCGTTCCTGCTCACTCAGTTGGCCCGAATCTATTTTGCTGGAAATTTGTTTTCTCAGTTCCGTGGCCATGCCTTCCGTCAGCTGATCCTTGAAAGCCACCGCTCCCTGATCCTTGCCTTCGGCTCCCCCGCCTGCACCGCTGCCGATTTTATCCTTCTGGCCCTGAAGCTCAGCGATCGCATCGACGATGCCTTGGGAAACATCCTCGGGCACCGCGGCCATATTTTGAAAAGCCAGGGATACCGTCTGCAGATCATTGAACATGGCCGTCAGCATCGAAGCCCTGGCTGCGCCTACGTCCGTTGGAAGAATGATATCGACCACGGCGGCGAGATCCTTCACCGCCTTCACATACTCGGTCAGCGAGGGTATTTCACTGCGACTCTCAAGGATGGCGGCACGTTTTTGCAGATTGGGCGTGACTCCATCCTGAGTATAAAGAACTACCTGATGAAAGGCGATCGCTTCCACAAGATGCGCCACGGCCCACACGAAAAGTGCGTTGCTGCCGGGATTGTCTATTTCTTCATCAGTCTGGCAGCTTTCTGCACCATGACGTATATCAGGCTGCTCACCCAGGATTTTCACCGAGGCCGGCATGAACGGACACAGGACAAGGGTTGCGCGGGCAATGTGAGAAAGGGTCGATGAATCCGAATCACGAGCCTCGACAGAATTTTTCGGCAGGTAGACCGGCAGATCGCGGAACGGTCCCGAGGTCGGCGCACCTTCCAGCTCGCCGAGCCTATTGCCCGGCAGGGTAATGGCCTCGTAATCACTCGAACCCAGTCCGACGAGGCTGGCCAGGGATGTGAGTTGCCCTGAAGCATTGCTCTCGCCTGCAGACGCGAGAGTCGCGGCTTCGCCCTCTTTCTCCTGGTTCTTTTCCATCAGTTTCCGCGCGAGCTGAAACATATCCAGCCCCGCCACACCCAGATGACAATAGCCCACCTGCACGGCGCACGCGCCGCAGTCCGGCGCCAGGTCCAGGGATGCTGCGGCATCACGCAACGCGCCCTCATAGTCGCCGGCATCCAGACGAATCCGGGAGCGGGACAGAAGCGCACCGGCGTCGTGCTCGACACCGGGGGCCGCGATCAGACCCATGATATTGCTCGATTCGGAACAGCCAGGCAGCAGCAAGGCGAGAAGCAGCGGCAGGCCCGTTATCCAGCTCGGGATTGCGCGATTTTGCGGAACACTTCTTCCCATGATTCCATGCAATCCAGTACCCTCTGAAAGGTCGTTCGGATTTCCTTGGGATTAAATGGTTTCTGAATGAAGCCATCAGCTCCATCATTGTAGCAGGTAACGGCTTTGGTATAACTCATGTTTCCGGTGATGATCACAGTTTTAATACCGCGGCCCATCTGTTTCACGCGCAGATTGATCTGATCCCCGTTCATGCGCGGCATGCGCACATCCGTGACGACGATGCGGACCGGGTTATTCTCGATGAATTCGAGGGCTTTTTCCGGGTCATGAAACGACTGGATGGTAAAGGCCCCGGGGCACATGTCCTCCAGGTATTCGGAAAGGATGTCCGAGAGGTCCTCTTGATCGTCCACCATCACCATGAGATAGGGCTTGTTGAACACAGGCTTGTCCCCCTTCCTGAAATCTGGAATGGATTACCCATCACGTTTACAGTCCTGACAGATGCTACTTTATTGTCTTTGATTTAGGCGGGCGGTGCAACCGGGAGCCTGCAGAATAAAACCGGGGTTCCAGCGCCGCTTGAATTCATAGCGCAAGGGCTGGCCGCTTTTCATTTCCAGCATGGAGCAACCGGCTGCGCGTGCGACCGCATCACCGGCGGCAATGTCCCATGCCGACAAGGGGCTGAAGCGGGGATAAAAGTGGGCCTCGCCTTTGGCCACAAGGCAGAACTTGAAGGACGATCCGATTTTGATCACGCGGCTCAGATCATTGTCCCGAAGGAAACCGTCGAATTCCTTTTCGGGTCGCGAGGCACTGCAGACAGCGACCCGATCGGGACCCCATACCGGCTGCACTCTTTTTTGATTAATGCGCAGACCTTCATCGGAACCGTAATAGAGTTCCTCGCGTTCGGGGGCATAAACCACGCCCGCCACCGGTACGCCTTCTTCGATCAGAGCTATATTCACGGTAAACGTCGGACGGTGGGCGATGAACTCTTTGGTTCCGTCAATCGGGTCGATAAGCCAATATGACGATATTTGATCCGCGTCCGGCGATGCTTCGCCAGTGCCCTCTTCAGAAATAATCGGCAGAGACGAAAACTGCCGCAGGCCGCGGCAGATAATCTCATTGGCCAGCAAATCCGCCTGAGTGACAGGGGAATGATCATCCTTGGTCTGGACATCCAGACGGCCATGACTATGTATTTTCATGACGGCCTCACCCGCTTCCAGGGCCAGGCTTTCCAGACGCAGGAGGTCTTTCATACTTTCACGCTATCACCCATATAACTTTCCACGATGTCGATTTCCTGAGCGATTTCCGTACGTTTCTCGCCTTCGGGATAGGCATCGAGGGACTTTTTCAGTTTCTTTTGATAGGCCGATATGACTTTGAGTGCGTGGTCGTCTTCGAGGGAGCTGCTGCGTTGATCGGAAGTCATGGCATACTTGAATTCGGAGAGCAGCATGCGCAGCACGCCGGTTCTGAACTTGTCCTTAGCCTTCATGGCGTTCTTCATGTCCTCGGCGATCCGTTCCATCAAAGTCAAAACACCTGCTCCTTCGGTGGTTGAACCAGCACATGCCTTGAAGGTACCGTAAAGAGGCGCCACCTGCCACGGATTTTGCTTGAAAATCCTGAAGGCTTTCTGGTACATCTCAGGTCCTGGCATTGGCTGCTTATGATTTAAGGATATCAAACCATGGCAAAAGGCAAAAACGCCCGCGAACTTATCCGCCTCGTTTCTTCCGCTGGAACTGGCTATTTCTATACGACCTCGAAAAAACGCGGTCAGGAAAAACTTCAGTTGAAGAAATACGATCCCAAAGTGAAGCAACACGTTGTGTTCAAAGAAGCCAAGATCAAGTAATTGATCCTGTCTTTGTGAATATAAAAGCGAGCCTGGAGTGCATCCAAGGCTCGCTTTTTTTCATTCGAGGACCGAGAAATCAAAGATCCCCGCCTCCCTTTGCTTCAGCTGCTCCTGCACGCTTGTGCCTGAATACTGCATGACGTCAGCAACCTCGGCCGATGTCCTGAGGCTCTGCAAGAGCTTGGCCTGCTCCTTCCGCACTTCAGCCGCTGTTTTAAAGATGACGAGCCCCTGGAAATCCTGAGCGACCAACGGCAGGGGAATACCTCGCAGCTTCGCATAGGCTGCATAGAGCCGGTTCTTATCCCGCGCTCTTTGAAGCCTCTCCTTCACATAGGCTTGGATCTTCGGTCGATGCTGGTCGAGGGCGGACTTGCGCGTGACCACGATATCATAAAGCTTTTCTGGAAAATCAGCGCTGGTCGCCAGCACCTGAGCCCCACGGGCCAAGGCCTGGCGCGAATAAGGCTGCCAGTTCACAGCCCCAAAGAAGCGGGTTCGACCAATGGCCTGGGGTGTGTTTTCGACCTTCACATCCTCCATGACCACATCGCGCAGGCTGAGGCCCTGACTCTTCAGATAAAAATTCAGCAGCACCGTACTCGTCGTACCGCGCTGCAGGGCCCAGCGGGAGCCTCGCAGCGTCCCTGGATTCCCCCCTTTCTGTCCCAGGACCTGATCCACCCCATCAGAGTAATTGACGAGCGACACGATGCGCGAGTCCACACCCTCCAGGTCGCTCGTCACGAAAATATAAGTATCGGCCATGATGAGATCGAAATAGTTCTTTTTAAAGCGGACCGAGCAGGCATGAACTGTCGTTTGACTGACTTCGTAATCGTCCTTGTGGTCCAGAAGGTAATCGAGGGCGATCGCATAGCTCGGAAAATCACCCACGCACACACGAAGCTTTCGTGTTTGAGCTGACATCTGTAGCGGCATCCCAAGCGCAAGACAGACAAGGAGTAACAAACGGACCATGGCGTCCCCATTCTGCTCGCTTCGAGCCTTGGGAAAATAAACCCTATCTTAGCATGGCCTATGTCGTCTGAAAAAGTGGGGAAAAGCGTGCCAGAATTGGCGTTGAAGAGGATTCCACGCACCTCGGGGAGTGAGGTGCGGGACCGCGATTCGTAAGCCTCAGAGGACAGGAAAATGAATGAACTGATAAATCATCAGACTGGACGCCAGCAGTACCAAGGACACAAGACAGAGAATCGCGTTGGTCAGGATTTGCATGCGGGTGCCGCGTGTGGCCCGTCCATCAAAGTTCATGGTGCCATAAAACTGGCGATGAACCTTGCGCCACTCCAAAACCAGAGTGCGTGCACTCATGACGGCTGTAACAAGACTGAGAGACATGATGATTAGGATAATGCCCTGAGCCATACTCATACCCTCGCGGTGGTTTGCACAGGCGTATCAAACACTCTGTAATACCCTTCGCCCGTTTGGACCTTTCCCTGAGTTGAATCTTTAAACAATCGGTATCATTGAATTATGAGTGCACCAAAAGTTCACCTTATGATCAGGATTAGTCCAAAAGCAGGGGACTAAGATCGTGTCCAACCTACATTCTTACCGGCTGGAAGAATCCGTGCCTTGCATGGAAACCTTCACGCTTTTATAAAAAAAAGAAGGATTCTGTCCGCAACTTGCTTTAGCCTGGGGCACGGCTTATATCCCTTAGGTTGTCAAAAAAATTCCAACGAGGACCGAGATGAAATTTAAACTTTTCAGCTATGCGCTTTCCCTCTTGCTCGCGGCACCCCTTTTCGGACAAGGTGCGCAGCCCGTCTGGAACAATCTGACGACTGTTCAAATGCGTATACCATTTGGTCAATCCGTCTATTCATTTCCATTAGCGGCACCACGGCGCATTACGCCCTTCCGCATCGTGTATGTGCCCACACCAGCCTGCACGCAGTTTGCCGTCTATCCCCGCGTCCGTTATCAGGGAACGCAGACGCTGAGTGAGGTGCGCTTTCAAAATAACGTCTTTCAAACCGACAATAAAAATGTGGATCTCATCGAAGTCAACTTCGTGCAGAACGTCTTCCAGTGGCAGGATTGCAATATTTCGCTTCAAAGTCTGGCCCCTGCCAATCCACAGCCCTCGCAGCGCGTCTATGCGGGCGTGATCGAACACGGCGGTGGATTCGTGAATCGCAAACCCGTCACGCTCCAGGGCACCTACTACACCCAGGATATCGAACTCTTGATTCCTGATTACTGTCCCGATTATGAAATCGCGGATCTGGGTGTGGTGACCGGCAGCGGCACCAGCTTTGTCACGCCCGATGGCAGCCGGTCGCGGACTCTGAACTTTCATCTGCCGCAGCCCATGGCCGTCTCGCAGCTGGAAGTGAGCCTTCTGGCTCCTGCTTTGCAGTCCTGTCAGATTCCTGTTTACGTCCGCCCCCTGACCCCACGTCCTTAATGTGATCCTCGGGCTGGTCCATTCCAGGATCAGCCAGCCCTCTTCCTCTCAGTCCCCTGCAAAAATTGACCGTGTTCGTGAACCACGAACTTTCGCGAACAGATAATGCCATCGGCCGTGGACCCTCGATTGTTCTCGCGTGGGTCGCGGCATAATCTGGGCCTCGTGAAGCTGAAGACGTCACAGCCCCACAAAAATCAGCAAAACCCTTTAAAAACCCTGTTCAAGGAGCGCTTTCATGCGTCGCAAACAGATTCGGAAACCTTTGTCTCTATTGCTTCTGGCTTCGTTTACAGCCACCAGCTCCCAGGTCTACGCGTTGCCGAGCTATACCGGAGCCACGAACAGTGCGCTCAAGCTTACCCAGGCGCAGGCTATCCAAAGAAATCCAACGCTGGCCGGCACCACACTCTTTCAGGATCATCTGGATTCGAAAATTCTTTACGTTTCACCGTCCACCAAAAAAACCCAAAGCGGCGTGTACTCGCCGGTGAATGGAGCCGTAAACTGCCCTGTTCTGGAAAATCAATTCGCGCTGACCTATCGTCTGCCCGCGTCCTCGGAATTCGAAGCCAAGGCCGCAGCGGGAGCATACTCCCCTTACTTTGACCTTCAGTACGGAAACTACTATCGCTTCGGCAACCTGATCAACTCGCTGGCCACCAAGATGGCGAGCGCGGAACTTCTGAAGGCCAAGCCTGAATATGCAGCCTTCAAGATCGCTGAAGAAAAGTTGAAGCTGAAAGACAATGAGATCGACGAAGTGAAAAGTCAGCTCGCGAGTCTTGATACAGCGGTGACGACTGCCGCCACACTCCTCAGCGTCTCGCCCGCTGATCAGATCATTGCCGCACGCGAAGCGCTTCAGCAGGCCGTGGCCAGTCGTCAGGAAAAATCTCCGGGTCTTTTGACTCGCAAAGCCCAGCTTGAAGCGGAGCGTATCCCGCTGCAGAATGAATACTTCACAGCGAAACAGGCCTGGCTGCCTTATGATGCGGACCTCGTGCGCCTCGCCGAAGCCATCGACCAGACGCAAACGGCCATGGCGGTCGTGGACAAGGTCGCCACGGAAGTTTTCGGCCGCAATGAAAAAACCCTGCAGGCCTTTGAAACCAAGGTCATCGGTCTGGCCTCGGCCAGTTATTCGATCTGGGGCACTGAAGCCGCAGATATGCAAAGCGCTCTGGCCCAGCTTCCTTCCTACTCGGGTCGCAACTTCGGTGTGCGTCAGCTCCCGATCTTCAACGTGACCCTGGCTTCGACTGTAAACCCGGCCTCGCATAAAGCGGGATCGACCGTCAGCTCCGATTCACCCACGATTGATAAGGTGACCGAACCCAAAAACACGCTCTTCAGAATCGCTGGCGCAAAATTCGGCGGCGTTCTTCCCGGTATCGCAGCTCCTTCTGACAACTGGGTCTTCAAGACCAAAGCCGGAATTCCCCTGCGTCCGATCGAAACCAAACCCAGCGCGGCAGCAGGAACCTTCCAGGCTGATATCAACCAGGGCGTTTACTGTATGGGCAGCTCCGATCGCGGCACTCCGTCGAGCGTCGGATCCTTCCTGCCGATCGGTGGCATCCGGAAAGCCTGGGCCATTGATAGCTACAGCTATAAACCCAGATCGCAGCGCGTGATGGCCCAGTCGGTGGCTCTGAACTATGATTATCACGTCAAAGCCGATCCGATGCGCGTCAGCTGTACTTTGGACGTCTCCAAATCCATGGACTACGTGCGCAACTCGGGTGAGTGGAACTTCCTCTGGTGGGGTGAAAAATGGGATGACACCCGCCGCACCAGCTCCGGCTTCAATGGCGTCACCTGCAAAACGGATGAAAACCCCAGCGATGCGTCGCCAAATTCCGGGGATGCCCAGGCTCGCCTGGATGCCCTGCGCAACAAAGCGATCAATGAAATCACCGCCGAATTCCTGATGACCTATGCCAAGTCGTGGCGCACAGAAGTCGTGGAAGCTCCTCAGAACATTCCTGACCGCACCAAATTCTTCTCGAGCCTCGGCACCGGCCTGGAATCCATCTGCGGTCCCAACGTCTATTGCAAGGTCACGAGCGTGGTCATGAAGTCCTTGGATGAAATCGCTGGCAGCCGCAGCGGCAGCACCAGCCATCATGAGGATTTCAGCGCGGTCATCACCCGGAACTACAACGAGCAGTCCTTCCGCACATTGAAGGGCAATGCGAACATCGACCTGACGGTGGATGCTCCCTAAGCTTTGCCCTTGAATCGAAGGAGGTCTCTCATGAAACAGAAAGTCATATCAGGTGTTCTTGTGCTGGTCGGTTTAACCTTTCTAGGATTTCAGCAGCTGAGTCGTCAGAAACCTGCATCCAAGGCAACCGCGGCTCCCGAAGCAGCGGCCGAATCCAAGGCCCAGGTTTCCGAAAAGGATATGGAGCGCACACTGGAAGTCTTGAAAAAAGTGGAAGCTCCGAGTCTTGAAAAGGTGGCGGAGGAACTCACATCCAGCGGCGATGAAGAAGCGCTGGCCAGTTTCCAAAGCTATCAAAAGCAGCAAAAGTCTTATGATGCCGCTTACCAGAAATATGAAGCTGCTCATGAGACCTACCGCGCGGCCGTGCACGCGGCTCCCGATGGCAACAGTCCCGAGGTGGAAGCGGCCCTGGCCCGGGTGGATGCGGAGGCCGAAGCTCTTCAAGCCGAAACCGAGGCTTTGAACGCAAAGTCCGCAGAGTTCCTGGAAGAGTATCGCCGCTACACCTTCGATAAGTTCGGTCTTGCTTTGAATTGATGGAACACGCTGAAGGCTCGCCCTGCTTTTTTTCGCCGGTGCGGGCCTTCAGTCCTTAAACGGAAGACACAGCATGAAAAAATCCTTATCCATTCTTTCGATAAGCCTTGGCCTTTTGGCCTGTGGCGATGGTCATGCCGAAGAGCAGCATCCATCCGACGAGATCATGACTCCCGAGCAAGTTTGCCGTTGGGCCTGGGAGCAGAATGAAGAGCAGCTGGATCCCAAGGATCGCCTGGGCAATCCCTTTCCCATGCAGGCGAATCCCGAGGCGGGCTGGCACTTTGAAATGGAATACCTCGGCCATAAACTTTTGATCAGGCCCGCGCGCAGTCTGGACTTTCAGGTTGAACTGGAAACGGGAACCCTCGACTGCTCGGTGCCTGTGAGCTGGAAGGTTCTCGATAGCACGCTCGATATCAGCTTTCATCCGCTCTTCAAAAACAAGCGTCAGATCACGATGATCAACGGCAAACCCTTTGGTCATGAAACCAAGGGCGGCTTTTATATCCGCTATCAGCTTATGAACACCGATCCTTATGACATCAATCTTGCCTGGTATCTGAAAACACCAGCCTTGAAAAAAGCGGATGTGATGGAAGCCATTCGTCAGCAGCTGCAGGTTCCCGCCGAGCAGAGCCTGGACATTCAGGATGCCGCGGAACTGCTTAAAATGCAGGGTGCGATGGGCATTCAGGCCATAGGCCTGTCGGTGGGTCAGGACCCTGTCAATCACTGGGCCATGCTGCCTGCCAAGGCCGCTCAGCTTTGGCCCAGCCTGAAATTTTTTCCGCTGGGTGAAGCCCCGTCGGCCACAACTGTGGAAGAGGCCTGGACCCAGTCCAGTATCCTGGATCTCGCGACTCTGAAACTCTGGGATCTGAAGACAAGAAAATGGGCGGATTGCGCCACGATCGGCACCAGCGCGCGCATCGCCTGTCGCCAGATCGTCGACGAGACCTTTGTTAAAATGTTCAAGGACGCCCAGGATAAAAACACCGAGCTCTGTGTTCACCTCGCCTGGCCTGGTGCGGATTTCAGTCCTTACTTCGTTTCGCGTCACTGCGTGAATCCCGAGGGCGTCGTGCGAACTCTGGGTTCGATGCCGACACTCGATCCTGGATTTCCTGCAGTCCAGGCACAAGGAAGGTGAAGCATGCGTCTTTTGCCCTGCGTGATCATGCTGCTCGCTTCGATTCCTGATTCCAAGGCCCGCGCGGTGGCCCGTGAATCCGTGGCGGTCCAAGCCTCACGGGTTCAGAGTCTGCTCACCTCGATCCAGAAGGAACCAGGGATCAGGCTGGAGCTGGCCCAAAGTCTTAGGCAAACCACTGTGACGAGTCAAAAGCAATTGGCCCGCGAGCAGCTCACAGCGGTGCTGAAACCAGGCCGTCTGCCTTTGCCTGATCCGTCGCTGATGATCGTCCAGGGTCATCGCTTTGTTTTGCCGAAGCTCGCTGGTCAAAGACGCTGCGAGGCCATTCAAAAGGATTGGCGGGATCTGGATCGCGTCTATCAGGAAGTCAGTGACCTTGCTTTGGAACTGGAAGAAGTGTACAGCACGCCTCAGTTCTGCGCGCCCTGTGCGGATACGGTCCTGGCCACCTTGAAAGAAGCCACTCAGGAATTGGAAAGCATCAGCTCCCGCCTGAGTGCCGATGGTGACCGGCAAATTCTGGCCGTATGGGATGCCGAGCATTTTGTACGCGAGGGGCAAAGTCCTTTCGCAACTCTGAGCTGGGATAAGCTCGTCTATTACAATATAGATGGTGATTCCCGCGTCGGCGATGCCGCTCATCCCTTGCCACCCTTGCCAGGCTTTAGCCTGCGCTTGCCGCTTTTGCAGAATGGCATTCAATTCCAAACCGAGGCCACGGCCGAGCGGGCCTGCAGTCCCGGTTTTGAAATTCGCCTGGATGGCCTGGCCAGGGCCACGCTTCCGCTTGACGCGATCGAGCTGCCTCGCGATCAGATCCGTATCCGCATGCGACCGATTCAGGTGAATCTGCGGCTGATGGCTCTCGAATAGGATCGTCATGGCGTGAATTGCGGATGGGAAGAAGACCGTAGCGATGCTATAGCTTGCTCGTGAAGGAACAGGACACCAACACGAGGAATTACCTATGCAACATTCTGAAGAATCCCTCCGGGAAGCCCTGGGTTATGAACTCTCGGACATGATGTATCGACAGAAGGCCCTGGCCCTTTGCAATGAGCGCGTCGGGTTCTGGGATCAACATTTTCGGAGCATGGCCGACGATGATCAAAAAAATGTGGAGCTGCTGGAAACCGTAATGGCCAGTTTCGGGGTTCGGGTGTCTCCGCGCCGTTCGACCGAACAGATCGCTGACCTTCTGATCGACGTCGTGGTAGGGGAAACCTCGCGTCCTCTCGAAAAACTCGGTGCCTATACGCTTTTGAAGAAGAGTCAGCTCATGTCCGTGCAGCTGGTGAGCAAGGCTACACAGCATGTTCTGCCTGATATTCGCATGACGCTTGAGCCCCTGGATGGTTTGGGCGCGATTTTAAATAATCATGTGAGCCAGCTGAAAACCTTCATCGAGCACAAAGGGGTCGCATGGCTCACAGGTCACGAGGTGCCCGAAGGGCTTTTCGAGCGTGCCCGCGAAGCCGTGGCCGATATCACCGATCGTGTGATTCATCGCGCCGCTGGCACGGACGAAAGGGAGATCTTCCCCGTTCTGCAGATGGATCATCGCAAGGTGGAACTCCTCTTCAAGGAAATCGAGGAATCGAAGACCCATGAAAAAGCGCTGGGAATCTTCCGGCAGCTGAAGGCGGATCTGAATGCGCATTCGATTGCCGAAGAGGAAACCGTCTATATGCGTTTTCAAAGCGTGGCGGCGATGCGCGAATATCTGACCGAAGCGCGGCAGGATCATGCGGATATCCGCGTGCTGCTGGAAGAGGCGACCGAACTTCAGGATGAGCATGAGGCCTTTCTGGATAAGATCGACGAACTGCACCAGCTGGTGGTGCAGCACGTCGAAGAGGAAGAAAATCAGCTGTTCAAAATGATCCGTAAAAACAGCAGCGAGGAGCTGCGTCGGGATCTGACCCAGAATTTTCTGAAGGCCAAGCAAAGGATTCAGGAGAATCTTGGGCCGGATAGCACCAGCCCTCAAAGCGGTCAGGAACCTCAGGCCTCCCTCTGATTCAGGCCATCAGCTCCGCGTATTCCTGAGGCAGATCATGCGCCAGCATGGTCTCCATACGGCCCAGAACAATGTCCGTGACCACTTTTTTGGTCATGCGGCAGTGCAGGGTTTCCGCGGATTGAAAGCTGCCATTTTCAAAGAGCTTGTTCGACGGCGCGCCGCCCCCGCAAAAATGAAAGTATTCACAGCTCGCCTGGCAGGCTTTGACGCCTGCCTGAATTTCAGCGGTCATCCTTTGAAACTTGGGCGAGCTCTTCAGCTCTTCGATTCCCGAATGAAGGAAATTGCCGAGAATGAAGTCGCCATAGGATTCATGCTTCATGCCGAGCAGTTCGGGGCTGAAGCTGCTGAAGTTGCCATCCACATCCACGTTGATTATGGACAAGGGATTATTCTCCATCGGCGGCACGCGGGGCATTTTCCGCACGCTTCCCATGATCGCCGCATGCGCGCTGCGGAATTCCCGCACGAGGTTCGGTTCACCGACCTCAAAGCTCAGCTCATGCATGCGGCTCATGAAGGCTCCGAATTCGGCCTCGGTCACCGACTGAAGACTTGAAGAGGCATGCACGCCTTCGATCTCTTCCACATTGAAGCCCATGCAGTCCGGGCCCCAGCTATAAAGATAATGAAAGATGGCTTCCGCCTGTTGCACCGCCTCCTTGGTGACCACCGAGATGGTATGAAACGTGATCTCCGCTTCCTGAAGACAGGTCATGCCGCGCTCGATCTGAGCCAGAGAGCCCTTGCCCCGTCGATCCACGCGGAATTTGTCATTCAGGGCCGCAGGTCCATCGACGCTGACGCCAACACTCATCGGCAGATCCTTGAAGAGCGTACACCATTCCTTGTTGATCAGCGTCCCATTGGTTTGAAGGCAATGCCGGAAGCTGACGCCCGCAGGAAGCTTTTTGCGGATCACCTCATCCGCCTCCTGATAGAACTTGATTCCAGCCGCCAGCGGTTCGCCGGCATGCCAGACCACGGAAAATTCCTTATGAATCAATCCAGAGGCCGCGATGCGCTCCACGCTTTTTTCAATCACCTCAAGGCTCATGCGGCGCCTTTGGCTTTTATCCGGCAGATAGCAGTAGCTGCAGTTGAGATTGCAGAAAGGGGTCGCCTGTAAAATCAGGAGTCGTAAAGGTCCCATGCTCATCCTCCGTGGGCCGCAGCTCCTTCCCCGAAGGGAAGGAACCCGGTTTCAATTCCGTTCAGATCGGGAACACATCACCCCAATCTCGCCAATCCTGCCAGTTGTTCCAGTCCTTCCAATCGTTCCAGTTGTTCCAGTCCTTCCAATCGTTCCAGTTCGCCCAATCATTCCAATCTCGCCAGTCCGACCAGTTATTCCAGTCGCTCCAGTCGGACCAGTCCTTCCAATCCTTCCAATCCGTCCAGTCGTTCCATGAGTGCAAAGGTCCTGTGCGCTCCGTGTTTGGCGTCAGGGCTTTGACCAGCTTGCTGACATCACCCTCGCTCGCAAGGCCCGCCGTGGAACGGATGAAGCCCAGCACGACGGCCAGCATCGCGGCCCGCTTCATAAGTTTGGAGCCTTCACTCTGTTTCAGCTCCTTCAGGATTTCTTTCGCCTTGTCCAATTGCTCACGATTCATAACGCTCCTTTCTTCAGAACAAATGATCCGAGAATCTGGAGTTTACCCTCTCCATTCCGCGCATAATAATTGCCGCTCAGCTCCTGGCGATTGCTGCCGCCGATGAAGACCTGATAGAGTTTGGTGTTATCAGGCCCTGTGGGCTCGATCAGGAGCGAACTCCTTTCCCCTTCCTCGACGACGCGGATGTGGTCATCGAGCGGCCCTTTCAGGTGGCTCCTGCTGAGCGGGGCCCGGGTCTTATCCTGCAGCTCCACTGCGATCTCACCCTGAAAATGCTGGGCTTCGACTTCGCCATCGATGTTCATGCTCAGATACCATTCCTGCCCGCCCTGCCCTTCGATCTTTCCGTGAAAATCACCTTTCAGATATTCGTCGATCAGAGACAGCTGCCTGATATTGCGAAATCTTGTGAATTTTTCCGGATCCTGAAGTTGATTTTTCTGCAGGAATTTTTTCTGTTCTGTGAACGGTAAAGCCAGGATTTCATCGCTGGCGAATTTCCGCAGATCCAGCGCGGGGGCGGGCGCGACCTGAGGGGTCTTGTCCGGCATGGGCTTGGGAGCTTCAGCAACGGCAGGCTCGACCTTTTTTTGGGGGATGGCGGTCGGAACCGTGTTCACAGAACGCTCCGTCTCGACGACTTTCGCAGAAGGCGTGGGCGTTGGCTGAGATAAAGAAAGATCCCTTGCCCGGATTGGCTTTGGCCTGGATGTCATCCAAAGAAAAGCCAGAAAGAGGAGGAGGCAGCATCCTGCCCACAGCAGCGCCTTGTTCATATGGATCGCTCTTTTTGGAAAAAATAAGGTGTTCGTTGAAAGCCTGATATCAGCTGGTTTAGATGAATTCTATTACGAACGCAATAAGAGGAAACCCCGAGGCGCGCCTAACAAAATTCCCTTACGCACACTTGCAGGATGGACGATGCGAAGCGGCTGAATTATAGGATGGACGATGCGAGACGGCTGAATTATAGGATGAACGACACCATGCGGCTGAATGAAAGGATGGACCGTGAAAGGAGGCGACTATGCTGATGCGTGATTACATCAAGGATCGGATCGAGCCTATCGAGATCGACGATTTCTTTGACGCGGATTTTTGCAGGCAGTGCGTGGAAAGCGTGGAGCCCGGGATCTGGAAGCAGTCGAATTACGGTTCCAGGAAGATACAGAATGCCCAGCTGGAGCAGGCCTGGCTCGAAGGAAAATTACGGCATCATGTGCCAAACAAGATTTTGGATTGGGAATATTACGGGATTCATAAAGCCACTTGTCAGTTCTTCAAGTACACCGAGAACGATACATTCCCTGATCATCAGGACCAGGCGATCGTCTGGGCTCCCGACATCCAGAGTCTTCTGACTCTTGTCGTCTATCTGAATCGCTGCGAGGGTGGTGCCACCGGCTTCCCGGAGCGGCGGCAGAGCATTGCGCCCGCCACCGGGAAAGCGGTGATCTTTCCGCAGAATCTTTTGCATAATAGCGCGCGGATCGAAGGCGGGCTTAAGTACATCCTGAGGGCCCAGGTCCTCTACAAAAACTGCGGAGGACTCCCCTACTGACGGTCACGAGGCTTCGCGCAGGCCAAAGGTCGCTGTTCCAAGGCCGATCGGCATATTGATGATAAAAGTCGTACCGCGGTGAGCCGTGCTTTCCACGCGAATGTGCCCGCCGAGCTGAACGATCGCCGCCCGCGCAGCCTCCATTCCGAATCCGCGCCCGGATATCTCCGTTTCCACTTCCTTGGTCGTCAGGCTCGGCAGGAAGATCAGCTGTATGGCTTCCCCGTGCGAAAGCGTGGCATCGGCCGCGATCAGCCCGCGCTCACGGGCTTTTTTCACAAGCTTCTCGACATCAATGCCGGCCCCATCATCGCTGATGCGCACTTCAAGCTGCCGATGATTCTCGCGAGCCTCGACGCGGATCATACCAACGGCATCCTTGCCCTGGGTCTGACGCAGCTCAGGCTTTTCCAGTCCGTGATCGAGCATATTGCGGACGATGTGCATCAGGGCATCATTGAGGATATCCGCGGCCTGGCGCGGCAGCGAGCTGGCGCCGGTATCGGTGATCAGGCGGACTTTCTTGCCAAAGCGCTGCGACAGTTCCTCGATCATGGGCTGGAAATTCTTCGCGAGGGTTTCCAGCTGGACCTCATCGAGCCTTTCCAAAAGGATGCGAAGATCAGCCAGGCCCCGCCGCATCATATCCTCGTTGGTCTCGTTTTCGATGGCGTGGATGCACTCGCGGATGCGATCGACATTGCGGGTGGAGATCTGCAGCGTTTCATTGAGATCCCGCGTTTCGTCCGCGACATGAAGATTTTCGTGGCGTTTGACCGTCTCGACCAGCGCATCGAATTTCTTCAGCCAGATTTCACGCTCGGGTACGGTCAGCGCTTCCATGCGCGTGGCGCGGAACTGATCCCAGTCCTGAACCAGCTCTTTGGCATCGAAGTAGCGAAGGCATTCGCCGACGAAGGCGCTGTGGAATTGCCAAAGGCTTTCCCGGCCCTGCTGCCCGGCTTCACGGCAGTGATAGAGCCCTTCCTGCAGCACCGTATGAAAGACCTGATGCAGGGCCGAGGTCGCTTTGAAGACCATGCCGAAGACCCGCTCGTAGTTTTTCAGCTCCAGGACCAGACGCTTGATATGCGGCAGAAGCCCACCGACCACTTTAAGGGAATTCGTCGCGTCGTCGTTGCAGTGCCGCAGGTATTCCATGATCGCGTGTTCGATATCGTGAATCTCACTGGCCAGCTCGGTCAGCCCTATCTGCCGTGCATTCCCCTTGATCGTATGGATGGAACGCAGGCAGGTATCGACCACGATGCGGCGGTCCTTTTCCGCCAACATCATGGCGTCATAGGAAACCTCGATATGGTTGGCTGCATGCCGTAAAAAGCCATCGAAGGCATCGATGCCGATGCGCACGATATGCTCCAGCACCATGGTATTCTTCCGATTCTCTTCGCGGGCTTTTTCCAGTTCCTTCTGGGCCCGGGTCAGGGCGGTGACGTCCTCGATCACCCCCATGATGCCTTCGATCTCCTCGTCCTTGTTGAAAATCGGCCGATAGACGCAGCGCAGCGTTTTGCGCGTCGTTCCCTGGTTGTATTCAACTTCCGCGGGCAGGAGGTTTTCAATTTCGGACCACTGCAGAGCATCACTGCCATGCGCGATCGCGAGACAGGTGTTGATTTTCGATCCCACTTCGCTGTGCCGGGGTATGTCTTTGAAAAGAGTTTCCCAGACCGATACGTTCTCGATGCGGCGACCGAATATGGTTTCACTGAAGAGCGAAACCGGCGGTTTGATCCGCCCCTCGCTGTCGATGACAAAGACCGCCTGACCCATGTTATTCAAAAGGTTCGACACCATGCTGAACTGGGTGCGCACATGATCGCGGGCGGCCGTCAGCTCCTTCAGACCCAAATTCACCAGCGCATCATAAATGTGGGACACCACGGCCAGGAAGAAAATCGCCGAGACATAGGTGTAGGCGACGAAGAATTTGAAAAGTCCGGAATCGGCTGAAAATTTAAAGCCGGTGGGCAGACGGACCCCGAGGCCATCGAGGAGGATGACGCCGATGCTGGCGCTGATGACCGTCGCGGCCATCGTATAACCGGCTTTTTTTCCGTTCAGAAGGAAGGCGGTGATGGTGACAAAGAAAAACCAGGCGTAGATCGGCGACGCCGCGGCGCCCGTACTGGCCACGATCCCCGTGAGCACGAGGGCCCCACCGAAGTTGGCGAAGAGGGCGGCGCGCTGGGGGTTTTTCTTCTCTCTCAGATACCAGAGCCCCCCCAGGGAACTCGGGAGGCCAAAAAGGGCTACGCTCAAGGCCGCAATAGTGTTTCCGAGGCTGAAATAGACCACGACATAGCTGCTCCAGGCCACGGCATAGAACAGGACGAAGCCCAGAACGATCCGGGCTCTTAAGAGTTCAAAACCATCTACATAAATTCCACCATGGACATGGAAAAATCGTGACAGTAGACCCAGTTGCCGACTGAATCCTGCATTTTGCGTCATGAGAAGCCCCTTGCTTTTCCGAAAGTCCTAGTCTCTCCAATATACGCCATTATAGTTTTGCACGTAAGAATGCCCGGCTAAAATTCCACAGGGAAGCCGCAGAATTCGCTCAATCCTTTGGGACTCTTCATTTGCCAGTGGGGAGGGTCTGTGCTATCGAAAATGCAGAGTTGCGATCCCTACTTTCATGCGAGGTACCTATGCAGTTCGTCCGTTTCGGCCTTCTTGGTCTTTTGGCTTGGGCTCCTTTTTCGATGGCAGCTTATAAACTGGAACCCGGCAAAACCCTGCCTCCGCTGACCATCTCGGGTGAGCACGGCGGCAATGTCAAGGACAACGGCGCGTGGAATAGCCAGTCCATGAACGGCACTCTGAACTTTGTCGTGTATGTGGATCCTGATGATAGTGAATTGAATGATGAGCTGGTCAACCGTCTGCAGGCGGAAAAATTTCCGGAAGCCTACTTTCACTCCGTCGCCATCATCAACATGGCCGCAACCTGGAAACCCAACGCCATCATCATGAGCGTTCTGCGCGGCAAGCAGGAAAAATTCCCCAGAACGACCTATGTCTTCGACAAGGATCGCTACGCCGCGCAAAACTGGAGTCTGACCCCTGAAGGCTACCACGTTCTGCTCGTGGATCGTGACGGCAGCGTCCTTTATGAAAAGGCCGGCAAGCTCGATAAGGGCGAGATCGAGAAGTTCGTCGACCTCGTCCGCAGCAAGGTGAAGGAAGCCGAGCAGGCTCCGATCGCCAAGGCCGACACCCAGGCCCCTGCCGATGCGCAAAAGACCAAAAAATCCCTCTAAGATGCCGAAGGTCCACATGCGTTTGCAGCGTGGGCCTTTCCTTCCTTATTCTTCTATCGAAACAAAGTTACGGAATAGACGGCTGCTTGAGCCAGGACAAGGCGTGCAGGAGCTGAAAAAGCAAAGAAACCTCTCAAGAGAGATTTCTTTGAATGAGAAGATGCTACATTCTAATGTGCATAAAGCCTAACGGCTTTTGTCTTCGCTCTTTTTACGGGTAGCACAGCTAAATTTCAAGTCACGCCCACACCGTGAGGGAGTTTATTTCTCACGGTGAACAAACGCCTTTGCTCAAGGCGTTTTGTCTTTTTGGGTGTGATTACGAAGTCGTTAGGTGTTTTGCATCAGTTTCTGCTGAATTTCCAGATCCGTGAGGTTGCGCGCAGCGCTGCGTGCAAGGATCGCATTGATCTGCTCACGTTCGTGAATACCAGACGCCATAACAGATTCCATGAGCTGAGTAGCCAGCTTGTCCTTCTGCATATAGACGATCAAGGCATCAAAGAGCTTGGACTTCGGCAGGGTCCGCATCCAGCCGAGGCCTTCCTTGTACACGACATAGCTGGCCACCGAAGACGAGATGATGGCGATCTTGTGCGCGTCGGGCAGCCTTTCCAGAATGCGATCGTGATACTTCTCGACCAGCACCGGCGGGCAGTGACGGATGACGATATCCTGGAAGAAGGGATCCTTCAGGACATCCTCTGTACGCTCAGAAAGATTTTCGAGCAGAATGTCGGTCAGGTGATTGATCTCTTTCGAAATCAGAAGCGACAGGTCGACCAGATTACGATTGTCCTCCTGAGACAGTTCGCGGAAGAGGAGTTTCGCTTCCTGATCGGCTTTCTTGCGCAGGATCTGGATGACTTCCGACACATAGACCGGCTTGATATCAAGGAATTCCTGGGCGCTCAGGGTCAAGGATGCGATGATCTCGTAAGACGAGCAGATCACGCCCGTCTTGTTCGCTGACGAGTCCTTCACGATGATGATGCCCTTCTCCTGAAGACCGCGGCGGGCCTCCTTTGTGAAGAAGATATTGGCACCTTCCACGATCGCGCGTACGCTCGGCTGTCCGTTCTTGCCGAAGAAGTCCACCCAGTTCTTATCGTTCACCGAGTAAGGGCGGCCACCGGCTGGGATGAAGATATCCGCGTAGACCTTCCGATAGACTTCATTTCGGATACGGATGTTCTCATTATTGTTGGCGATCACCACAAAAGCATTGGGGTCGCGACTCAATTTGTCCTTGTTGAATTCCATAATGGACTTGCCTTCCCGGAAGAGCCGCATCAGCTCGCTCCAGTCAAGGCCCTGGGGATCATGCGCAGCGCCGTAGCCATCGGACACGGCTACCACGCGGGCGTTTTCCCCGTATTCACGGTGCAGGATCTTGAGTTCGTTCCCCGCCACGTCCCCATCAGGACCGCCGGTGATCTTCACGGTGAATTTTTCGGTTTTCGGATCGATCCCGAGGTACGAAAGAACGTTATCGACATAAACGTTCAGACCTTCCGAGGTCACGCCGAATTCCTTGTGGTTGATCCCTTCACCGGGCTTGGACGACATGAAGGCCGCCGCATAGCGGTAACCCCGGCGCCGCGCCTGCTCGGGAATCCAGACGATGAGTTCGTTGGTGATGTTTTCATCCGGCCCGAGATAGATGATATCGGGCTTGTTGTAGAAACTGACCACCTTATGCTTGGCCGTCTCGTGCGATTCATCCTCTTCCACCAGAAGGTCAAGGAGGGCGTTGATCGAACCCTTCACAGCCTGATCGCGGTGTCCGCCCGGCTTCAGAACCAGGACGGCCTTCGATCCGCCTTCGGGAATATCCTTGTTCTTCAGCTGCTGGGCGTTGGAAAGGCCATAGACCTCATCAAAGAGTCCGGCCAGGGCCATATCGTAATCCGCATCCGAACGCGGCATGACCACGCGCACGCCGCCGCGGGCGATATCCTTCCAGCGAACCTGGAAGAAGCGGAATTCCTTGCCGATCACATAGAAAATGCTGAAGGGCATCTGATCGTAATACTTCTTGTCCAAGACTTCCGGATTGATGCGGAACGCAAGACCCGTTTTGGTCGAAAGGAAGTAGTTGGTCTTCTGGCAGTTCGTGATGAAGTTGATGCATTCGCGGAAGATGCTGCGATCGACTTCCTCGATGATGTCGTCTATCTTGTCGTTGGCTTCCTCTTCCAAAGCCGCATAGGCTTTTTCCCAGTCGAGGCGCGCCGCCGGATCGAACTTGGTGCGGAACATCTTCACCAGCGTCGTGAGCAATTCACGGTGCTGGAAGAAGGTGTTGTTGATCTTATAAAGACTGAAGGCGTAAGGGTTCTGCTTGCTCAGGAAGATATGGCACCAGTTGGCCCAGGAGCGAATCAGGTTGGTGGCGTTGATCGAGAATTCAAAAGGACTCTCGCTGAACTTGCTGAAGTCATCGTAATCCACCCAGCCCAGGGTCCGAAGAGCCTTGGTCAGCTGGATCATGGGCACCATTTCCGAGGTGACCTTCTCACCCGAGCCATGCGAAAGAATCAGGTGCATGACCGTGATGGACTCCGGGTAGCCTTCCTCAAATTTGGCAAGGAACGCGCGACCGACGTTGAAGTCATAGCGGTGAATCAGATTCAGCACCGGCTCCAGCATGTTCGCGGGCGAGATGTTTTTGAAACCCAGGGTCAGACGCGCGCTGGTCGAGTTATCGATCGTATCGAGGATGGTGTGCGCACCCTGATGCTCGATCATGTGCTTGACCATGCGATAGGTCAAGGACAGACGGGCCGTGGTCGCATAGGTCACCAGATCGTTATCGAGCCCTTCGAGGTAACGATTCACGTCCTTTTCCGCGCCGTATTCTTCCTGCATCATCTGCCGGGAATATTCGATCTTGTCGGCAATATGCTTATTGCCGCGATCCAGCGCCTTGTGCTTCGAGCAGATAAAGGTCGAAAGGAAGAGAAGCTTATCGCGCGAGAAATAAACCGCACCCATCTTCAGGTCGTTGCCTTTGATGCGGGTCGCCATGTCGATCAGAATTTTCCGATCGCCGCCTGGCCCGATATAGGTCACCTTGGAACGATCACGGTCCCAGAGTTCCACCGTCTGCTTCGTTTCAAAGACGTGGCCCGTGATGATCGCCGAAAGGTGACGAACCTTTTCCTGCCGCGGCGTGGTCTGATAATAAATCGGTGGCATGGCATTGAAAAACCATGGGGTCAGGATCGAAATGCTGTGATCCAGACCAATGCGCACGGTTTCCGCGATGTCCTCGATATAATGTTCCAGCTGCTCGCCGGACATCTCCCTCGCATACGAAGGGGATTCCACGCTGTCCTGGAAATCGAGACTCAACTCACCGTCGTGTCGCTTCTTCACTTTTTCTGTAGTGGATGTCTTCATGTTAACGGGTCCTAATATTCGCCATTATTTTCAGGCGGCGCCCCCTTATTCGAACGCCGTCATCCTTCATTTGCTATCAAGAAAGCTCTGCCACTGGTCATTCAAACGAACGAAACTCGATCCCGACAGTCCCCCTTCGCGGGCGTGGATGTCGAGCAGATCATCGGCCGGTGTCCGCATTCGATCGGTGTAATATTCCAAGTAAGCTTCAAATATACGCGACGTATCAGCCCCTTGGAAACAGGGCGGCAGACCGCCAAAGGCATCACGCGCAATCCGCATGATTTTCTGGGCTAGCTGAGCCATCTCGGGATTTTGCAGCCCCTTGGTGGAATGCTGCCAGTATTCGATCAGTCGGCCGCGCAAAGGCAGGAGCAGATCAAGTCCGGCATGCAGCGCCGCATCGTTATAAAGCATAGCCACATAGAATGCCGCCGGCGCCACCTGCCAGAACCTGGTCTGGCAATCGAGCGAACGCAGCTCCATGAAACCGCGGGCCCTGACTTCGGGGAACTGCAGCGAAAGATGCGTCTGCAGATCCTTCAGCGTGGGTTTCACGCCGTCGATGCCATGCTCGACCCAATCCTTGAAACGGAAGCGGCCATCCATCACGCGATACTGGAGGGGTTCAGCGAAGACCACGCGACCATTCATGATGAAATCATAATAGGTTTGAACGCAGGCCTTGCGATCCATGGACTTCACGACGCCTTCCAGATAGGGAAAGCCGGTCCGCGAATCATCCATATGCTGCCAGGTGCGCGCGCGATTGCTCAGATAGCCGTTGACCTTGCCATCCATGAAGGGCGAATTCGCGAACATCGCCGTTGCAAAAGGCGCGAGGAGGTTCGACAGAAGATAACGCTTGGCGAGCACCTCATCGTTGCCGCCAAAATCCAGGTTGACCTGAATCGTACAGGTCTGCCGCATCATGCGCCGACCGAATTCATTTTGATTGGTGAAGAAGGCATCCATCGCGCGATAACGAGGCTTGGTCATCTGCAGTCCGATTTCGTCCACAGTCAGCCAGGGATTCATGCCGACCTGAACGATGCTCACGCCTTTTTCGGCCAGGGCGGTATCCAGAATGCCCTGAATGCTCTGCATCCTTTGAATCGCTTCCGACAGGCACGGATAGGGTCGCGTGGAAAATTCCAGCTGACCGCCCGGCTCGAAGCTGATCATATCCGAGTCGTCCAGACTGATCGTCAGAAGATGCGTGGGATCATCGGGCTGGTAATTATATCGCCAGACTGACTGCTGAGCCTTCATGCTTTCCAGTGCCGGAACCAGTCCACCCTGGTCGAAGAGAGGCACCGTCGCGGGTTTCTTCTCATCCATGGACTTCGTCCAGAGCGGCAGCATCTCAACTTCAAGACCGACCAGCCCTGGCCACTTTGGATATTTGGTGCAGTAGTCCGCGGGGCGTAGCGGAAAGACTTTGTGGTACACGTATTCGTAGCAGGCCTCGGCACTCAAGGTTTCCTGCTTCTGATCCGCCATGCTTGACCTCTTTTTCAGTATAACCTGTCCACCTTCGTAGGCCCGGTTATACCCTGGCAGCACCAAACTGCACAAGTGTCCGCTCCCACGGGGTCGCCTTTTGTAAGAAAAGCGCCGCCGGAACCCGGTCCGTGGCGCTTTTTCGCTCAGTTAAAAGCTCTTACTGGGCTTCCACTTCCACATTGATCGCAAAATTCAAAATCCCATAGCGTCGCACGGCGTCGATCAGCTTGACGACATCGCCATGGGGCGTTTTCACGTCAGCGGAAATCAGCGCCTGCACGTCGGGCTTGGCTTTCTTGCGTTCGGCGATCACCTGAGGCAGCTCTTCATAGCTGATCGGCTTGCCATCCAGAAAAAGTTTGGAGTCCTTATCGATGCTGAAACCGAGGTTGGTCGCGCCGGTGTCCTGACCCGTCGCGGCCTTGGGCAGCTCAAGGTTGATGGACTGATTCGTGATATAGTTGGCGGTGACCATGAAGATGATCAGGAGCACGAGCATCACGTCCACAAGGGGCGTTACGTTGATATCGTTAATACCTTCTTCATCATTTCCTACGCTGCCAGCCATGGCATTTCCTTATTTTGAGAAGTGAGCGATGACAAGACCCTTCATCGCTTCGGCGTTGGATAACTTGCGGCGCACGACGCGCTGGAAACCGTTGAACGCGATGACGGCCGGGATCGCCACGATCAGGCCGACGGCGGTCGCGATCAGAGCCTCGGAAATACCGGCCATGACCACCGAGGGACCGCCTGCGGGGTTGGTCGACAGATCGCTGAAGGCCTGGATGATCCCGATAACGGTACCGAAGAGACCGATAAAGGGGGCGTTGGAACCGAGGGTGCCGAGGATCACAAGGCCGTGGTCGAGCTTTTGTTTCTCGCCGAAGAGAAAGCCGGTCATGCTCTGGTCCATGGCTTCCACGCCGCGGTCCTTGTATTCAAGGCCCTTGAGGATGGTTTGCGATTCGATGGACTGGCTCGTGCTGCACACGCCTTTGATGCCGTCGATGTCGTTGTCGATCAAACGCCGGGTAACCTCGCGCGAGAAGCTCACGAAATCGAGACGGATGCGGGCGTAATAAATCAGACGCTCGACGATGACGCCCAGCGAGATCACGCTGAGAGCCAGGAGGAGCCACAGCACCCACGCGCTGCCTAGGGAAACGATCGCCAGCAACTTGTCCACGATGTTAAATTGCATCTTACTGCTACTCCTTTCGCTGAGAGAACCCTGTTCTCTTCAAGATATGGCATAGGTCCATCAATGGTGTCATCAAGCTTCTGATCGAAAGGCCTGGGACATAAAGTCTTCGTAAAGACGGAGACTGACGATCCCCTCGCCCATTTGTTCAGAACTGACCCGCAGAAGACCGGGTCGATCAGTCGCTTCGTGCAGGATCACGTGATCCCAGGCCAGTCGATCCCGCATGAATTGCGATTGGGCCGCTATTTTTTCCGCACGCGCGACCACCCAGCCGCGCGGGGTTTCTTCAAAAAGATAACCGCGATCGTTCCAGGGCTGCAGAAAAAAGTAGGCCCGATCACCAGCCAGTTTGCCGCTTTCCCAAAGAGCCTTCGGTGTGGCACCGGCCTCATGCTTTGTTCGCCGGTTGCATGCGTACATAAGATCGCGGAATTGGGTGAATGCGTCCCGGACCTGCCGGCTATCGCTGACCGGACGCCACTCTGTTAAGCTACGGCGTTCGGGACGGGCAAGGGTCAGGCGATGGCGTTTCTCAGGCGCACGAAATTCTTGAGCCTTGGGCTTTTGCGAGCCGCCCCCGGTGTATTTTTCCCCTGGCCACCAACTGCGCCAGCTGATCAGGGGCTTCAGGGTTTGCAAAATTTCCTGAAAATTTCTCACAACATTCCTTGACAAGAAACGCAAGGTTCCGTAAACAAACACCTCACCTCGAGAGACTTTAAAAATCTCTCAAAGAATGTGAAAGCGGGTGTAGCTCAGTTGGCTAGAGCGGCGCGTTGCCATCGCGCAGGTCGAGGGTTCGAGTCCCTTCACCCGCTCCAAAATTCACAGTCGAGGTTTCCCAAGCGGGTGTAGCTCAGTTGGCTAGAGCGGCGCGTTGCCATCGCGCAGGTCGAGGGTTCGAGTCCCTTCACCCGCTCCATCATCTTCTTCAAGTATTCCATACTCCACTCTATCGTGAATCCATAAAACAGACGCGGGCAAAAGCTGCAGTCGTCGCAATCCCTTTGCCAATCCCATGGCTCAAGGGCCTCCGAAAAAAAAATCCGCGGATCGAAATCCGCGGACTCTGCAGGCAAAGGATTGGGTACATGCTTACCTTTTACTCCTCTACTGCAAACGCCATTCCAAAAAGACATAGCAGAAGGCACAGCCCCCAGTCCGACTATTCCCTATGAAATCCTGCACCTGCTAGGCCTACCAGATTTCCAGTCACTACAGCCCCTTAACTCCAGCAATTTGGTAAATCTGATAAAAATTCTGCATAGGCCTTAAACTTCTTTAGGGTTGACACCCGCAGGGCCGGGTGCTTTAAAAGCCACGCAATGCGCAAGGTTTCCTCCAGGAATCAAAAGGGAAGTCGGTGAAAATCCGACGCGGACCCGCCGCTGTAAGTTGGGAGCGCCTGATCCAAAACCACTCGATCGCATCGGGGAAGGGGATCAGGACCTGGTCACGACGCCAGAGACCCACAAGCCAGAAGACCTGCCTGCGCCATGAGGTTCGACAATCCCCGGGTCATTGGGAATGTTGAAGTGCAGCGGTGCGTGCGCCGTTATCCTTCCATACCCCGGGTTTGCCGTGACCTCCCCACTTCAGGGAGGAAGTCCGTGCCGACCATTTACACGCAAGCCAGACGTCATCTGCGCATCACCCGTCATCTGAAAATGAACGTCGCTCAAAAAGCGTTCATCACGCTCGCGATCATCGGTGTCGTGCTCTACACGATGTTCTTCACCACAACTCCGATGGTTCATGATTATTTCCATGATCTGCGTCACAGCCTCATGCTGATCCCCTGTCATTGAAAGGCGGACTTCGTGTTACCATTCCTGCTCAGCACTCTGCTTCTTCTCGTCCCTATGCTTGCAGAATCCGCGGAACCCGCCCTTCTGCAGCTCGAAACCTATCAGGATCCCGGTACGGTGCATCCCCGCACAGATACTCTCGGGTTTCGTGTTTTGATTCATGCCCGCGATGGCCATCCCGTTTCGAGCGCGCGTCTTAAAATTCATTTGAAGGCGCCGTCCACACCCTGGATTGGATCAACGGATTTTCCTGTGGTCGAAGGCTCCTCGCTCCTGAATCAGGACATTCATGTGCGCGGCGCCATGCATTCCTTTCAATTCGTGCCACCGATTCGTGGAACTTATACCCTGACCGCAAGCGTGGAACCCTTGCCCGGGGATATGAGTTTCGCGCCGACGCAAAAAAGCTGGCAGACCACCATTCAGGAAAGCCCGGAGCGAAAGACCAATCTCGCCATGCTGATCGCCATCCTCGTCACGGTCGGCGGACTGAGCGGATTCGTCCTGGGTCGCAGTGCAGCATCAGCCGCGCTTCTTCTCTTCATCGTTTTGCCCTCTCAAACTTTGAAGGCCCACGGCTCCCATGAGCATAAAAAAATCGCGGCACCGCCACCAGCTGAAGTCAAAAGCAAAGAAGGCTATCGTCTGGAGATGGATGTCGTGACTCCAGAGCCGCGCGTCGGTGAACTCAGCGAGATCATCGCCCGTTATCAGAATGCCGAGGGCGAGCTGCAGGCGGCTCTTTTTCATATGGAAGTGAAGCAGCTGGAACATGATCACGTTGTTTTCTCCAGCGATGTCTCCGCTCCTGATGGCCTACTTCACTGGGAGGGTCAGTTCTTCGATGGTTCACCGCACCGCGTGTCGTTGACTGCGAAACCGCTCATGGAAGAGAACCCAGGCCACCTTATAAGAATAGAACGCGATGTGGACGTCACCGGAGTCGAACCTCCTTTGCGTTCCGTGATCAAATCCTTCGGTCTTCTCATGGCCATCACCGCGCTCGCACTTGTCCTGGGCCTGCTCCTTGGACGTTACTTTCCTCAGCAGAAGGGCAGGCTCACGTGAAAGATGAGCGGCTCATAGATCAGGTCATCGGCCAGGACCATGCTGTTGCCGTGGTACGACTCGCCGCGAAACAAAGGCGCTTCGTTCTTTTGATCGGTGAACCCGGCACCGGCAAGAGTCTCCTTGGCCGTTCCATGGCCGAACTGCTGCCGCCAGTCGACGCCTACTGCGTGGCCAGCATGCCGAATTCCAGCGATCCATCCTGTCCGCACGTCATCTGTCGGCCGCGTTCAGAAATAGAAAGCGCCTGGAATAAAACGCGGCTCCAGGAAAAGCGCGAGCACTTCAGCCACAATTATCTTTTGGCTCTCGCAGCGCTGGGCATCATCCTCGTCTGCGGTTGGCTCATCGTCCGTGATCAGTCTTATGGTTTTGCTCTTGCGGGCCTCTTCGCTCTCGCCTGGCTTTGGCGGCAAAGAAAAATTCCAGCACCACACCCGCCCCTCCGCAGCGCGAAAATCCTGGTCGATCGTCCGGCTGGTCACGCCCCCTTCATTGATGCCACGGCCAGTCGTGAAGGTGCGCTCTTTGGTGACGTGCGGCATGATCCCTATCAATCCGGTGGCGGGGAAAGCCCTCCGCATGTGCTGGTCGAACCCGGCGCTGTGCATCGGGCGCATGGCGGCGTGCTCTATATAGATGAAATCGGAAACCTGCCGGTCGATGCTCAGAAACTTTTGCTCACGGCCATTCAGGATAGGGCCTTGCCCATCACCGGACGTCAAAGCGGATCGAGCGGCACACTTATCCGCAGTGAGCCGGTTCCCTGCAACTTTGTTCTGGTCGCAGCAGGCAATGGGGACTGTCTGAAAAACATCATACCGGCCTTGCGTTCCCGTATTCTGGGCTACGGCTTTGAAGTCCTGACCGCCAGCACCATGGCCGACACGCCTGAACATCGGCGTGATCTGGAACGCTTCGTGGCTCAGGAAGTCCGAAAGGACGGCCGCATTCCTCCCTTCACGCCCGAGGCCCTGACGGAAATTGTCGCAGAAGCCCGCCGGCGAGCCGCCACGAAAGGCCAGCTGACAACACGTTTGCGGGAATTGGGTGGACTCGTGCGCATAGCCGGAGATTTGGCCGTCGAGGAAGGCGAGGCCTGGGTTCATGCATCGCATGTGCGAAAAGCCCAGTCTTATGCTGCATCCATTGAAGAGCAGCAAACCATGCAGCGCATCGGGGACGCTTCTTTCAGTGGGTTGAAACCAGAGCTTCCTGCGCGTCGGGCGCACAACTTTTCTGTGACCCAGCCGTCGACGCTTGCGTCATTTCAAAACGCTGATCAATAACACAGGGACAAGTCAGTCCCGCGACAGGACGTTCGATCACAGCATTCCGCTTGAAAAGACTCGACCAACACAGCGTGTGAAAAACAAGGCCCAGCATTAAAACCAGTGAAATAGCTGAAAATTTCTTGAGAGATCGGAGGTGGTCATCCCCGTTCATAGAAAGCCCCTTCGCATTTGTCTCCCTAACTTATCAGTTGGAACTTTTTTTTCTACGAATGCGAGGGGCTCATGGGTAAAAAAATGTGCAATTTTTAAAGGCTGCGTAAATTTACTGTTGAGACTGCTTGTCGGAATTACTCAGTCGTCATCATCATTTTTGTTCTGAATGCTGACATTCTGATCCTGCGTGGAAAGGCTCGGCGTCGTGTTTGTTATTTCAGGATGCCTGATTTTGCCGCCTTCATGTCCCACCCAGGCCATCAGACCTGTCGTCAGAATAACCGCCATCGCAGTCCCTCGTGTGGCGGGTACCAGCCAGGCTTCTTTTTTTCTGCTCACGAGCCAGCCCAAAGCCGCCAGACCTGACGTGGCCAGCGCGGCGACCAAAGCCAGCTCCGCCGACTCTTCATGCTGCTCGATCAGATTCTCAGAAATTCCTGCCTGTCGTTCCAGAGTATCTTCGGCCGGCTCGCCGGTCCAAAAAGCTGGGAGCGCGAGCAAACCTAAAAACATAGCAGCCAGGAGGGCGAGGCGTTTATAGTCGGACCTTCGCGTGAAGCTGGCCATAAGTATGATAGGTACGAATAGGACAAAACCGATGATGGGAAGATGATTGACGATCAGATGTAATTGGGCTCCGTTGAACATAATGATGTCCTCCTTTGAGTTTCATCATCGTCCCTATTTTTTGTTTCGTATCTAGGACCAAAGGCTTACACTTATCTTGGCAGTTATATTCACGAGTTATGCGACACACTGAGGCTATGGCCCTATGACAGAAAAAGTTGGAAAAGATTCTCTCTTCATCGCGGCCATCTTCGTTGTGATTGCGATAGTAATTCTCATTGATGTCATCAATGATCTTGGGGCCGGTGGAAGTCTCATTCATGTCGGGCTTGAAATAGGCGTCGTGGGTCTGGCTCTGATGGCGCTGAGCTGGATCGGGATTCGAAGTTTCCGGGCGATGCAGGATAGGATTGAGGTTTCTCAGCAGCGTCTTCAGGAACTGGAAGTCGAGGCCGCGCGATGGCGCGAGCAGGTGGCGCGTCTCAAGCCTAATTTGGAGGATGCCCTGACCAGGCAGTTCGCCACCTGGAAATTCACCGAGGCGGAAGAGGAGATCGCCCGGCTGATTCTGAAGGGACTTTCGAACAAGGAAATCGCCGAGGTGCGCGCGAGTTCCGAGAAAACGATCAAGCAGCATACGACGGCGATTTATAGGAAGAGTGGTTTGACCTCGCGGTCCCAGATCGCGGCTTTTTTCCTGGAAGACCTTTTTTAGGGCTGATCCGGGTTGAAATTCTGCACACCGACATCCAGATTTTTCTCACTTTTTTCTTAATAAAATTCAAAAGATCAAAGAAAAATTCGTAAATCGCTAAAGGCGGTATAAAGAAGTCCATGCACACAGCCGATAAGGTTTCCAATGGAGGGATCCACATGAAGGCTCGCATGGGTTTTACCTGGACCTTAGTCATCTGCGGCATGATTTTGATCACGTCCTGCCTGAAGGCACCCAAACGAATCGAGATCAAATCCGACGATGCCGCCTCGTCCGTCCCGACTGAAGTCGAGCCTGCTCAAAATTCCGAATCGAAAGAGGATACCCAGGCCGTTACCGGCCTCGCCGCCCTTCATGCCGATCAAAAATCCTGCGTGGGCTGCCACGAAAAAAACCGTCCGGCGCCCATGCATTATGGGAAGGAAGACTGCGCGACCTGTCATAGCTTTCCGAGCTTCACCGAACGAAAACTCTTTACGCATATGCCGAAGCCCCAGACCTGCGAAACCTGTCATGCGCGTCCTGCCACCGCAGGCCTGCGTGCGTATCCCAACCAGGGTCCCCCTGTTGGCTTCGATCCTAATAACAAAGCAGCGCCCGGTAGCGGCCATTACGTTGGCAAAGACTGCGCGACCTGCCATGCAACACCAGCGGAAGGTGCGATGACCTTCACCTTCTCGCACAGCACGCCCAAGGCCGATTTCTGTCTGCCTTGCCATTTCAACGATGGACGGGGCGAGCATCCCAACGATCCGGCCATCATCCTCCGGGACTTTGGGAACTGTTTCAGCTGTCATAAGAATTTCGATCGGAATGCGACTCGGAATTTTGATACGGCTGGGGGTTGACGCCAGCTTGCTGATAGAGACTTCGACGAAGGCGTGGCGCCCCTCGAAGTCTTTCTACTCATCGAGGCGCGCGATGAGCCAAGGACCACCTGTGTGAATCCAAAGTCTTCCTAAACGATCAACCTTGATCCAACAATAATAAGAGTTTTGCGAACTATAGGATCGAATTTGATCAGGTGTGAGGGCTGCTATCCAATCACCACTGGATGTCCTTTTGAGGATGCGGCCATCTCCAACCCAGGCGAACATGATTCCGGAGTCATTCCCTGAAAGATAGAAATCAGAATGCGGGGCGTTGAAAGATTCCCATTTGCCTTCACGTGTATTCCCTAAAAAATGTATCGAGGTGCCGTCCTCCTGGACGGCAGTCATGAGATAGAAATTGGAACTGATTTTTCTAACAAAGTGCATCGTACTCTTAGCAAGGTCTACTAGCCCGATAACTTCGGGATTAAATCGGCTCAAAACTATTCTGCCATCAGCTGCGGAGTCAGCCCAATAGAAAGAAGATTTTGTTTTAAAAACAATACGGCCCCGGTATTTCAAAATACCGGAAACGTAATCGGTTTCCTCAGCAGGAAGGTCCTGGCTTTGTATTTTCCCATTTATAACCCTGTGCACTTGCTTGGTATAGCCAGAGACATGAAACCAGACGGCGCCGTCTTCTGATTCCTCGAAGGAGTCGAAGGATATTTGGTCTTCCAAAGGTTTCGCGTTGAGCAGGGTAAATGTCGACGCATTTTTGGGGCGAAACCAAAGATCAGTCAAATTTGCAGAATAAATCGTACCATCGCTTGATTCGAAGTTAATGTAATGTTCCGCTCCTGTTGGAAGACCATGACTCTCCTGCTGCCAAGTTCCGTCTTTAAACTTGTAAATACCATGGTCGAAAAATGCCATCTTCAAGTCCCCTTCAGCATCCTCCCAAGGCAAAGGCAACATGCCATGGGATAGACCCAGAATGTTTTGATCGTAAGTCACGACAGGTTGAGCCTTAATACGATGAATTGTGGACGGGCCATTTCGTCCAAAAGATGCATTCAGCCAGAGGGCGCCATCCTTATCCCTATAAATGCTACTTAAGTTGTTCAGAAAAGCCTGAGTTAAGGTTGATGGCCAATGTTTCACATGGGACCCAGTGGCAATATAGAACCCGTCTGCTGGAGCAGCCCACACATGGATCGGGCTTCCCGAGCTCTTGATAGGTGCGAACGCTTCTGTCCCTCCATAACCAGGGTTCAAACGTGCGAATATTTTATAGTCAAAATGCTCAAATTCAGGCAGAAGCTGCCAATCAAGAGACATTGGATTCAAAAAGTATCGTTCGCAAACAATCCTTCCATCATGCGCTAAAGTAGGCGTGCATGGGATCGTTTGGCCGCTTTTTCCCTTAGGTAGAGTTATCGGTTCAAAGGAATTCACGTCAGTGAAATAGCCAAAAACTTTTTCCTGCAAGGACCATGCATAAACCCAAACCCTGTCCGCACTGTCAGCGAAAATCGAGCCTAATGACAGTTGCCGATCTTGCATGAAACTAACCGCTGGCTGCCAGCGAGGACCATTACTCCAAACAAAGAGCCGATTGTCACATAACTGCCAGAAACGATTTTGGAAGTCGATCACTACTGGAAAATAACATGACTGCCCTTGCAGAAGAAGTTCCGGCTTGGGAATCCCTGCTCCCCATTTCTTGCCATCAAAGTGATAAATATAATTGGAATTCGCACAGTAGAAACCGGATTTTGCAATATTCACAAATGAACATGGATTGGGCAACGATGGATCTGGCGCCGGAATAAATTCCCAGCCTATTCCATCCCATCGAGCCTGGACTGTGAAATTTTTCTCTTCATCTCCCCATCTTGTGAATTGAGCATAGAGAACCCGTTCTGGTGATATAAAAAGCATAATGCCCGAAGCCTTTTCAGGCAGCTTAGGGGTCACATCGACCCACGCATTGCCATCCCATCTCCGCACAGTTCCATTTGCAAAAGCCGCAAGGAATTGGCCGGAAGGGTCCTGAATTAATTGGCTGGCGTCGACAGCCTTTCCATCCTGCTTGTATTCAAGCCTCTGAATATTCCAGCTGCGATTATTGATCCAAATGGATCGAGCCACCTCGCTTACATGACCTGCACCGTCCTGAGCACGAACCACAAGGCGCATCATGGATTGCTGGATGGCAGGCTGCTGCCACGCCTCCTGCAGAGTAAATTCAATATCAGGATCACAAGGAGTGAACTTGGAAAGGGATTGACCGCGGCAACGGCCTTGGGTGCAAATCACATCCTTACCCGACAGTGTATCTTTCCCCTGCAGGATAAATTCGACTTTGCATTCGAAAGTTTTCTTTAACGTATCTTCGGTAAGTACATCGTGAGAGCCGATACTGACTTTGGCCTTGATGAAGGCATCCAGGTCTCGCATAAAGGCCCCTTCCTGATTCCAGGACTCCCGCTCCCATTTCAAAGTCAAAGCAGGAGCAGACGTTGAAAACGCCACAGTTTGACAGCGCAATGGACTATCATTGCCTGCTCGATCTCTGGCGAATGCAAAGACATCAAATAAACCAGCTCTATCGCTGCTTATCGCACTAACCGGTTTAAAGGACTCCACCTTACTGCATTTGGACTGAGCCTGGCAGGCAGCGGGAGCCGCAAGGCTCGGATCACCTAGACCAGAGCGTTCCTCGATACAGGCGTAAAGCTGCGAGTTGGGCTGTTCGATCGTCCAGGGCAGAGCTTTTCCGGGCTCCAAGACTGGCAACACTTTTTGTTCGAGGCTCCCACCGACCAAGGGAGGACTTCTCAGGATCGTAAGAGGACATCCAGTGTTCTTTATGAGCGGGCGCGCGATTTCACCGAAGCCATCCAGAAGATCGTAAGCATTCACTTCAAGCTGATAAATGCCTTCATTGAGCTTACTCGTGTCAAGAGTTGGCGGCAGATTCACCGCAGTTTCCCCAAAGCCTTTGACAAAGAGAGGGAACGAGGTCTGTCGCTGGGCATCTCTTGCGAGAACTTCAAGTTTCATGGACTGAAGGTTATCGCTCGATTCGAAGTTCCACTTATGGGTTAAATTCTGATTCGAAAAAAATCCATCTTCTCCACAGGGAAATGCGGTTTGAAAGGAAGGAGAAGAAACCAACTTCTTTCGGAGCAATTGACTGCTACCGCCCTGTTCATGTCGATGCACCAGAGCTTTACGATTCGCGGGTAGCGTCACAAGCAGAGTGCCTTTGTTTTTGGGCAGGCGAACGCAAGCCTTGCTCGAAAGGAACAGCTCATAGCGGGATCCCTCATCTTCTTTATAAAGAGCCTGGATTTTGACCGAGGTTTCCGAGCCAAGTTCTTGTCCACCTTCATC
>NZ_DASTAT010000131.1 GCF_035712445.1 Oligoflexus sp.
GTCCCGCTCATAAACGGCCTGCCATTCCAAAGCAAGGTGTTTATCCTCTTTCAGAAGCCGGACGGTGGACGGCAGCTGCGCAGCATTCAGCGTCCAATTCAGCTGCGATTCGCCCAGAACAGCTTCCAGCGCCGCCTGAATGGTCTGGGCTGCATCGAGGCTGATATCGAAGTGATCCAGAAGCCGCGTCACGGACTGCAGGGGCTCGGTTTCGCCGAGTATCTTCATCAGGTAAGGCGAGAGATCCGCTTCGACCTTGAGCCCCGATCCAATCGTCAGGATTCCTTCCTCAATGCTATCAAGAATCCGCTTCATCCTTTGCTGACTGCTGCGAACCGCACGGGCATTTTTCAAAGCAAGCAGAAGGAGAGCGGTTATCAGGAGCGAGGCGAGCAGGACACCCAGAGCAATCTGCCGATGGACTCGATTTTCGAGCTGCAGCTTTTTGTTCTGCTCTTCTTCAATACGCAGACCCATATCAACTTTCAAACGATTGATATCGCTCTCTCGATCGGCTTCCTGAATCTCCTGCAAAACTTTCACATAATTCTGCCGCTCGTCATAAGCTTCCTGATAGCGTCCCATCCCTGCCAGAGCCTGGGCCTTCATATCCAGCAAAAGAATCCGATAATTCTTATCGACCATCGCCTCATCAATGCTTGCGTTCTGAATAGCCTCCAGCGCATCGTTCCATCGACGGGCCCGGATATAGTTGCGGGCCTTGATGCGGTATGTATCCGAAATACTGATGACATCGACACCACTTTCCTTCATGAGCGCAATCGCCTGATCAAAGATCGGCTGGCTCTCGACAAAGCGCCCAGTGAGCCCATAGATTCCACCGAGCGTAGCCAGGGTTTTACCCTCCAGCTTGCGTGAGCCCAGATCACGCGCGTACTGCAACGCGGTTCGGTATTCACGTTCCGCCCAGGGATAATCCTTGCCCTGCCGGGCAATCGTTATTCCCAGCAAACGATGGGCATTCGACAGTTCATGTCGATAGGGCCCCTTTCTGAGAATCTGGATGGTTTCCTGCATAAGCTTCTCAGCCTTTTCCGATTCGCCCTGCGGATCCATGAAGTCGCTTAATTTTTGACGGGCACGGATAAGCGGATAGGCGTCCTCGGGCACCCTTCCCTCCAGGCTCTTCAGAATACGCTGCACATGAAGAAGCCCCGGCGAGACGTCCCCCAGTTCATACTCCAAGTCCGTGGCTTTCAGCAGAATTAGGGCTTCCACATAAGGCCAATCCCGATCCACGGCCACAGTAGCGAGGTTGAGCAGTTCCCGAATAAGAGCCCTTTTTTCACTCTCATCGGATTTTTCGTGACGAGCGATGGCATCCTGCATTCTGCTCAGATGAGCCATAGGAGGGTGATCAAAGCTCTGAATTCTTTCGGCGATTTTCGTCTCTATGTCCGGCGTGAGTCTGACGCCCTCTGTGCGAAGAAAATAGTGAGTTTCCAGCAGCTCTTCTGCGGAAAGCGTGGACGTTTTATCGCGCAGATTTTGAAGGGCCTCTCTTTGGGCCTGAGCAGGATCGTCCATGGCAAGCTGCAGCCAGCTTTGCAAGGTCTTCAGCTGATTGTCCCGAGGACGCGCTGCGGCAGGCTGAAGCATCAGCCCAGCCAGTATCATGAAGGTTTGCAGCCAGGCTTTTCTCATGCGACGGTCGCCTCTTCCGTTGCGGCCGTGTTCAAAACTTCAAAAAGTTCGCGCTCTTCATTCAAACCGCGGATTCGGAAAAACCCATGGCTTCGATACGCAGTCCTGGGAAGATACGGCGTGATCGCTTCCGTGACGAACACAGATCGCGGTGTGGCCAAAGCCTCGACTCGGGAGGCGAGGTTCACCGCCTGACCAATCACCGTATAATCAGCCCGCTTCGGTCCACCAAAACTGCCGACGACCGCACTGCCCTGATGAATGCCGATGCGCATTTCAAAATGTTCATGTTCCGTCAGTTCCCACGAGGCATTGAGGGTTTTCAGGCGCTGATGCATGGCAAAGGCGCAGGCGACCGCTCGACGAGCCTGCTCCTCTGGATCGAGATGCAGCGGCGCTCCGAATATGACCATCACGCAGTCACCAATGAACTTGTCTATGGTGCCGCCATGCTCGAAGACCACATCAGTCATGGCCACAAAAAAATCGTTCAGAATATGGGAAATCGTCGCTGTTCCGAGTCTTTCCGTGGACTGGGTGAACTCACAGAGATCGGCGAAGAGAATGGTGACCAGCTCGGACTTGGCCTTTTGATCCAAACGCGAACGCCCTTCGATAATCTCGGCCACCAGAACGGGCGGCAGAAACCTTTGCAGCACATTGGTTTCGATATACTGATGAAGGCTCCGAATCTCGGCGTTCTTCCTTTTCGTTTTGTAAAAGAGCCAGCCGGTCATGATAAGGACGCCCAGGGCCAGAACGAGTATGGCCAGTATCAATTGGGTCTGACGCTCCTTGCTCGACAGAGCCAGAGACTGGAGTTCATTCTCCTGCTGGAGCAGGCGATTCCTATCCGCGCTTTTCTCAATCTCAAAGTCGATATAGTAGCGCTGGGCGATATTCTGTTTCCGCTCATCGAAGATCTTAAGCTGCTGACTATAGGCCATTTCCAGCTGCTGATAGGCTTTCTCGTAGTCGCCCTGGGCCGCCTGCACTTCGGAATGCAGCCGATGAAAATCCACGGTATCGGTCGGCGACACGAGCCTTTCCATGGCCGGGCTGATCTTCTGCATCAGCTTTTGCGCCTCATCCTTCCGCCCCAAGCTTAGAAGGGCTCTGACCCGATTCAGATCGACCTCCAGCATTCCCCCTTCGTCCCGATAGCGGGCAAAGGTCGGCAGGATCTCGTGCAAAATACCGAGGGCCTCCCGAAACTTTCTTTGCTGATTCTTGACCTTGGCTATATTGAGTCGGGCATAGACTTCACCGATTTCATCCTGGATCTTCACGGCAAAACCATAGGACCTTTGATAAGCGTCCAGAGCCTTATCCCATTGCTGCATCTGCGAGAGGGCATCCCCGTAATAGAAGTAGGTGACAGACCCCAAGTAGCGATAAGGATGCTTCAGGAAATACTGATGAAGCTCCTCAAACATCTCCAGAGCCCTATCCAGACGCACGGAACTATTCACGGTGTAGACAATCGCGAGGCTCCCCAAAAGCCGCAGCCTTTGCAGTTCGTCAGGACTGCTTTGAACGACCTTATAGGCCTCGTGGAAGCTTTTGGCCGCCGCTTCCTCCTGATTGGTCTTCGTATGAAAATACGCCTTCTGCAGGTGAACATTCCCAAGCAGTATGGGGTTTTTGATGTCCTGGGCCATCTTTTGCACCGCCTCCAGCTCCGCATAGCCTCCGGCCGTATACTGCATAGTGGATGAGGATTCCGCCTGATATCTCTGCAAGCGGAACCAGGCCTCCGCCTCGCGGTCGTGCTGCGCCTGAGCCACGGGCAGACTGCTGTCGAGGAAGACCAGCGCCTCTTCATAGCGGCCGAGCTGAATAAGTCCACTCTGCAGTTCAAAGGCCGCTCTCATGAATTCATGCGGGACCTTGGCACTCTCCATACTCTCAAGCTTTTTCCGATTCAAGGCCACGGCCTGGCCCGGATCATCGAGCAGCAACGGACTGATTTGCAAGGGTGGACGCGCCGGGGATTCACTCAGCTGAGACGCAAAAGACAAGGCACTGCTCAAGAGTATGAGCAAAGTCATGAGCCACGCGTCGATGATTAGGCAAATTCTTCCCAAGGACACCTCAACTGTTCGCTCTTTCTGATCGGTATCTTCCCTGTGAATTCAGGGGGCAGCCTTTGCCGTCGGTAAAAACTGAGGCATTCCCCCGCAAGAGGTGACAGGGTTCGCTCGCTTTGCGATAATAAAGGGACTATGAGTTGAAACGCTCAACTCGTCATGGAGGAATTGGGGTGACAAACGTCCAGGATAGTCGCAAGAAAAAGGCAAACGGCCCATCCTCGCTCATGCAAAGGCTCTGGCAGGCGACCTGCACCTACTTCTTCATCGATCGCGCGCATTATCCCGATCGGGGCCGCAGGGCCGAGGCTGTCGTGGCCCTATCGTTCATGCTGGTGTATTCCTGCGCCTGGTTCAGCTACGTCCCGATCTATGGGATTCTCTTTCAAAACAAGGTCGCCGCCCTTGCTGTGGGTCTGATCGGACTTCCGACGGCCCTCGGTGCTCTTTTCATCCAAAGAACGCGTAAGAACCTGGCCGTCGCCTCCGCTCTTCTCAACTATGGCTGCGCTCTTACGCTGATTGGCTGCATCTATGCCACGGGCGGCACATGGTCGCCCATCTATTTCTGGTCCTTTTCTCCAGTCGCTGGCGCCTATCTCCTTTCAGGTTCAAAACATGGAATGGCTGTCACAGCCATAGCAGCCTTAGGGAATGCGATCGTCGCTTTCGTCACGCAGCCCCATCTGAATCCGGATCAGTGGTTCTTCCAATTTGATGTGTTCTCCTCATTCCACGTCGGCTTTATCGCCATGACCGTCTTCTTTTCGCTCACCGTGTTCTCGCTCATCCTCTATATCTTCGAAACCAAACTGAAGCAGGCTCTGCACGAATCGGAAAAAGCCCGACACGAGATCGAGAAGCAAAAGCAGATCGTCGATGAGGCCTTCGCCACGATCAAAGAGCAAATGGCTGAGAACAAAGCCGTCATGAATGCGACGGAAGTGGCTCTCGTCATGATCTTTCCCGGCATGAAAATTGATCTGGAAAAGTCCTCGGCCTACTTTCAGAAACTCTTCCCCGGCATCGACAACTTCTCGCAGGTTCTGCGCAAGATGAAGATCGAAAGCGCCAAGAGTGTTCTGCAGTCGGTGATTGGCGAATCGACACTGACCTGGTCGCTGAATGAATCCTCGTTTCCGCTGGAAGCCATCATTGACGACAATACTCATGAGCTGGAATGGAAGAAGATCGAGAATGACGGCGTGATCACAGCGATCGTCTTCGCGGCCAAAAACGTCCAGCCGCTGCTTGACTCCAAAAAGAAAATGGAAAGCCTGAACCGCTATGCGCAGCTTCTCGTGACCGTGGTCGGTGAGCAGGATGACAACCGCAGTCATGACAAGGAAAAGAAGAATCGGGCGATCATCAAAGCCATCAATCGGCAGATCCCCCAGGTGCGGGAAGCGATTGCCCGGGCTGAAATCAGCCTCGTCGATAACTGGCAGCCGATCTATATCACCCTGCATACGCTGAAGGGTGAAATGAGCAGCTTCAGCTTCAACGACATCAAGGAATTCCTTCACAAGACGGAAGAGCACGTGAAGGATGTTCGCGAGATCATCCGCGTCCATCAGGGCAAGCTGGATCATGAAGCCCGGGAAAAGTTAACGGCGATCAAGGGCAGGCTCATACACGATCTTATCCATATTCAGAACAGTCTGCAGGAGATTCAGGATATCTGCCGTCAAACAGGTGCCGACCAGAACGCGATCCTGATTTCGAGGGAGCGCCTGCAGTATGCGAAGGATGATCCGCATCTGCTCAAGGAGCTGGTTATTGATTCCCTCTATGAAGATGTCCGTGACGTCATCAAGGGCTTTGAGTCGGAGATTTATAAAGTGGCGGGCGATCTTGGAAAACCATCACCCCGTCTTCTGATATCGTCAGGGCGCTATTATCTGACGGATTTCGCCGCTGATAAACTCCGGCAGGCGCTGACGCACATCATCCGCAACTCCCTTGATCATGGCATTGAATCCCGGGATGAACGCCTGCAGAAGGGCAAGAGCGAAATAGGTGAGCTGACCTTCGTCGTCGATGACGACGGCCCTTCGATTCAGATTCGCATTCGGGATGACGGGCGTGGACTCAATCTCGTCGATATTCGGGAAAAAGCCATGGCCCAGGGACTCATTCAGCAGTCGCGCAAGCATTCGCTGCGGGAGATTTCCGAGTTGATCCTTCTGCCAGGCTTTTCCACGACCCGTAACGTCTCCATGGTATCAGGGCGCGGTATTGGAATGGAGGCGGCTCGCGGTTTTATCGCGGATCTGGGCGGGGCGCTCACGCTGCATCTTCTGGATCAGACGGACCATCCGGCTTTGGAACTGCGTCTGTCCATTCCCAAAGCCCATATCCCCGTCACTCCAGATGCCTGGCTCGAAAGCAAAAGCGCTTAGGCTTTGACCAATTGTTGACTTTCGGGGCTTTCAGACACTGTGCTAGGATGCATCGTGCATGAAACCCCGTTCAGCGAGCCATTAAGCGTCTATGTATCAGGATATTCTCAGTCAGCTCGGTCGTACGATCTTTGCCTTGCGCGGTTGGACCTGTGATCCTTTGCCCCCTTACTGGCAGAAAAAGCAGGTTATTATCGGCTTTCCTCACACCACCATCATGGACACCGTGATGGCCTTTTCCGGCTTTGCCATTGTAAAAAAGAAGGGTCATGTCCTGGTTCGCAATCAGGATTTCCGCTGGCCTTATGCCGGGCTTTTGAAAAAACTGGGAGCCATTCCCGTCGATCGCAGTCAATCCACGGGCCTTGTGAAACAAATGGCCAAGGAATTCGCCGAACGCGACGAGTTTCACCTGGCTCTGGTTCCCGAGGGAACACGCCGCGATGTTCAGAAAATCAAAACGGGATTCTGGCACATCGCAAAAGAGGCCAGGGTGCCGATTGTGTGCTGGTATCTCGATAATGCCCACAAAAGAACCGTGTGGGCGGGGCAGCTGATCCCGGGTGATTCCCTGGAAAAGGATCTTGAAACCATTCGTCAGCTGTATGCGAAACTCGGTTACGATATTCCCGGACTATAAAGTTCAGGCCGCGTGGGTCTGCCTTTTAAGACCCAGCTCGATCTGAAAGATCAGAGTTTGAACGCCGGACACCGGATCAGTCTCCACCAATCCACGGCCGGAAATGAGACTCGCCTGATCTTTCGAACTGAACTGATTCTGAAAGATGAGTTCCAGAGCCTGCACGCCGTCCACATGGGTTATACCCTGGGCCTGAGCTTTTATCACCCACTATGCGTCCTTCAAGATAGGATACAAAAATGGAAGTGCCCATCGTCAGGGGCAGGTACGAGAAGAAGAGGATGCGACCAAATTGCCGGGATCGTTGGTGATGCAGATATAAAGAAAACCTGCCAAGGAAAGTGTCACGCCAAAGATAAAAATGATCCGCAGGAGGCGCGCGAGGCGTTGGGACAGCGTGGCTATATCGCAGTAATGGATGGAAAAGTGGATGACATAGGTGCTGGCGAGCAGGCCGGAGGGATTGCCGAGCGCATGCAGCACCCGAGTCAAAAGATCGAGATGCCCCCACCCCAGCTGCATCCAAAGATTGCGGGCCGCAAAAAATCCGAAGCTGAAAACAAAATTAAGACTCAGGATCGCCGAAATATAGATCACGTTAACCATGTAGAGGGATTTTTTCGCGCCCAGCCAAAGAAAGAGGTTATAGAGCAGAACAGAAGTAAGGCCGCCGATCAGAATCCAATAGAGGATACTCGCATAATCTTCGATTTCAGGCGCATAGGCGCGGGTCAGGATCATGGGGCTGACCGGTTATCCACTAGATCGGCATCGCCTGCTCTTCCTCGAGGAATGCATACCTTTCTGTGACCGCTGCATCCTTGCCTTATAGGCAGAAACACGACTATCAAAGTATTCAATACGTAGTTGCCGCTGTCCTGCTATAATCCCCTCTGGCAACCATCCGAGGTATACCGTGAATCAAGAGGCCCTGACCAATCCCCGGCGTCATTGGACGATCACTCGCGAGGCGCTCGCGTTTACCGCCTCGGTTCTGCTTTTTCCCCTGGGTTGGCGCAAAAGCCGGAAAAAAACGGCACGTGCGGCCGATCAAAGGACTGTGGTTTTCATCCATGGTTATCTTGCCAATCGCTCCTCGTTTCTGCCCCTGGCCGGTTATCTTGCAGCCAAGGGCTATCGCTCGCAGCTCAGTTTTGAATATCGCCCGGGCGACAGCATCGAGCAGGCTGCGATCAAGCTAAAGCATTTTTTGAAGAATCATGTCAGGGGTGGGCGCATCGACTTTATCTGCCATAGCCTCGGCGGACTCGTGGCCCGGGTTTATCTGCAGCAGCTCGGCGGCGCGCGACGGGTCGATCGCTGCATCACCATCGCCACCCCGCATCACGGAACGTACAACGCCTATTGGCTTTGGACGCGCGTCGCCCAGGATCTGCGTCCGAGTTCGGAACTTTTGAAACGTCTGGCCGATACCCGTGCGAATGCGGCCAGCGTGAAGTTTCTCGCCATCGGGGGTGGTGCTGATCGCATCGTGCTGCCGCCTCATCACGCGGAGTTTGCGGAAAGCAATCTGCATTTCCCTGATATCGGGCATCAGGGACTTCTGTTTTCACCCAGTGTTTTTCGGCAAATCCAGCAGCATCTGGCCGGTTAAACGTCAAAGTCCGGCGCGAATATGGGTCCGAGCTTATCCAGCTCGCGACCGGCTCGCCCGCGGAAGCCTGCAATATGTCGTCCGGGTTCCGGCGCATAATCCATGACGCTCGCTGTTTTTCTACCCGCTTCCAGAGCGCGACCCTGGCTTGTCGTTAACTTTATATAGTGGACCGCGGTGGCCCCTTTTCTTTTGCCGATACTCACGGTCATGCGGCGCAGATATTCACCGGGATTCAGTTCCAGGATCTGTTCACTTCCGCCGTCACCGCCGTGGCTCAAAGAAAGTCCATCGTCATAGTCCACAGCCAGAGCATCGACCCTATCGCCACTGCGCAGTCGAATGCGAATGAGGCGGGATTTTAAGCCAAGGCGTTCGGTGTCATCAAAATAGTCTCCACCCTGACCTCCGACTTCACCTGGGCTCTGATAAAGCCTCGGCTCCTGAGGAGCGGGAGACGCGCGTTTGCGACCTTCGGAAAGAGAGGCATCTTCACGGGTGATACGCTGCTGACCATTGGCGACATAGAGGGCCTTCGCCATGACCTGCTCCTGACTCAGCTCCTCATGCGGCACATACCAGAATTCGAGTGTGGCGCCTTCCTCTTTTAAATCCATGATTCCGTAACCGTGCCGGGTGCTCTCGAAATAGCGAATGTGCGGATTGAAAAGTTTTACAGCGGCTGCAAAACCACCCTTGGCAATCGTGCCGAGAATGCCCTTGACCTGTTCATCCAGATTGCCCCGGGTCACGCTGGACGGCAGAATTTCGACGCCGGCGGCCCGGCCATCCACTTCAAGATTGGCTGCGAAGGAAAGATGCGCATCGCCTGTGGCCACCAGCGTATTGATGATGCCGTTTTCTGTCAGCACCCTGAGCAACCTTTCCCGGTCAGCAGGAAAACCATCCCACATTTTTTCCGAAATGGGCCGCCCCAGAATTTTACAGGAAGCCATCAGCACCTGATTGCCGAGGATACGCCAGCGGGCCTGCGATTCAATCAATTGGTTTTTCAGCCAGTGAAACTGCTGATCGCCGAGTATGGAGCGGCTGCCGGTTTCCTGGCTCAGGGAATCACGACCGACATGCCGCGTGTCCAGCATAATCAGATCGAGCATGGGACCAAAGGACAGCCGACGATAGATGATGTGATCCTGCGCGGCTTCCGGCCTTCGGAGCGGCACCCATTCATGAAAGGCCCGAATGCTGGCGTCCCGGCCGGCTCTGTGATCGATATCATGATTATCCCAGACTATAATCCAGGGATGCTGCTGGTGCGCATGACGCAAAAAAACATCTTTGCGATAATAACGATAGCGCTGGCGCACGCCTTCGAGTGTTTCGGGATTGCTGGCGTTGACGGGATCGGCCGGCATATTCCTTTGCTCGTCTTCATCCAGGAAATCGTAGATATAGTCACCGACATGGATGATCGCGTCGATATCATTTCTTTGGGCCAGGGCTTCATAGGTATTGAAATATCCTGACCAGATACTGGAGCAGCTGACCAGCGCCAGACAAATCGCCTGCAGATCCGAAGGAGCTGTCCGCGTGCGTCCGACCATCGACCAGCAGTTCATGGCGTAAAAACGGTAGTAATACGTCGTGGAAGGATAAGGAAGAAGGGCATCCACGTGCACCGTGAAATCATTCTCAGTCCTGGCCTCGGCCTCACCCTCGGCGACGATTTTTTCAAAGCCACTATCCAAAGCCGCCTGCCAGCGCACGGGGATCAGGGATGATCCATCGCCGGTCACCCGCGTCCAAAGAATAACGCGATCATGCAGGGGGTCGCCGGATGCCACACCATATTCAAACGTTTGAGCGAGACGCTCCCGTTCACGCCTGCCGATGGCCTCAGGAAGCTGGCGCCATTCAAGCGAAAAGGCCTGACGTTCAGCCACCAAAACACCCACAAGACTCGTTCCTATTTTGAATAGGCTTCGGCGCGAATGAAGCATGATTCACCTCAAAAGTTTAAAAGCCTTGTACCCAAGTCAGCTGACTCGGGCAAGCGAGGTCTTGTAAATTCTCGATTAAGAGAAGAGGCGGGAACGGAGTTCGAATTTTTCCTGCGAACAGTCGATATCAGAAAACGAATCGAGTCGTTCGATCATCGCGCTGACATGCTTTTGATAGGAGGGGGCTTCGACGCGCAGGGGACGATGCTTCAAAGTATTGAGTATGTTCTGCCAGTCCTTTAGAAATTTCTGACTGGCCTCGGTCATATAGGTGGCTGTGAATTTTTCCCAGATATAGTCGATGGCTTCACCCGATGGGTGGATCATGTCGGACTCATAAAAGCGATAGTCACGCAGGTCATCCAGCATGATTTCATGAGCCGGGAAATAAAGGCCGTCATGCCGCGAAAGAAAGTCATGTATTCCCGTCAAAAGAAGGCTTTTGCTCCAGGCGTTTCCTGTCAGCGTATCCTTTACATGGCGGACCGGGCTTAAACTGATAATCAGGGGTGAAGGCAACGGCAGCGTTGCCCGTATGTCCTTCAGCGCCGCCTGGATCTCATCCGTGCGCAGGAGTCTTTTGTTAAACTGATCCATCGGTTTTTTGTGGCAGTTGGCCACCAGCTGCCCGTCGGATTTTCTTTCATAAACCCAGGCCGTGCCCAGCGTTAATAAAACACAGGGTGACAGCTTCAGGACTGCGCGTACCGAGGCAGCGACTTCCCGCCATTTTTCCTGCAGCGCTGCAGGATCCTGCGCAAAAAAGCGACTATGCAGATCATGATGAAAATAGGCCCCATCATTCTCCACGAAAAGCGCAGCATCCAGGTCCGCTTCCGCCGCGGCCAGCCGCAAGAGTTTACTCAGTGCCCAGGGATGAAAGAGCGTCCCGAAGGGCGCATTCAAACCCTGCCATTTGAAGTCCAAAAGCCTCTGCCCTATGTGTTCCGCAAAGCAGGAGCCGAGCGTAAAAATGGGCCGATCCCTCTCCAAAAAAGGGGCCGGCGGCAGGGTCAATTCTGTCCGAAATGGCTTCATATTAACTCCCAGATCACGCCGCGTATTATGGCGGACCCAAGTTCACATTGCAAGTGGCCACACTCAGCCGCTACAGTGCTGCAGATCTTTTTCTCAGGAGCTTTTCACATGCGAAGTCTGAAGTCTCTCTCTTTACTGGCGGCATTCGCCCTCTGTGCGTCGAGCGTACAGGCAGCCAGCAGCAAGGAAGTCACCCGACGCGAAGTAGGCAATCTGGTGATGGAAAATATCCCCGAGATTCCTGGTGCCCTGAAAGACCGCCTCAACCAGTATGAAAATATCCGCTCGGCATCCGCCCTCGGCTGGCTGCCCGGCGAGCAGGGCCTTGTCATCAGCACCCGGTTCGGTGAAGCCTCGCAGCTTCACACCGTGCGCGGGCCGCTTCAGTATCGCAAGCAGATCACTTTCTTCGATGAACCTGTGGGCGCGGCCGATGTCAGTCCGGTCACGCCGCATATCCTTTTTTTGAAGGACAAAGGCGGCAACGAGAATTCTCAGATTTATCTGCTCGATCTGGAATCGGGCCGATCGAAGATGCTGACCGATGGCGAGTCCCGCAATGAATCCGCGCTTTGGGATCACCAGGGCCGCCTGATGGCCTTTGCCAGCACCAAACGCAACGGCCGTGATACCGACGTTTATATTCAGGATCTGAGCCAGCAGAACGCGGGAGCTCAGCTCGTCGTTCAGGAAGGCGGCAGCTGGGAGCCCATGGAATTCAGTTATGATGGAAACCTTCTGCTCGTCTCCCGCACGATTTCCATCAACGAAAATTACCTTTACCTCTACGACCTGAAAGCGAAGAAGCTGGAGCAGATCTTCCCCGGCATGAAAATGGCATTCGGGGCCGCGGCTTTTGCCAAGGACAGTCAGAACATTTTCCTGTCGAACGACAGCCAGGGCGAATTCAAAACGCTTTACGTTTACAATATCGGCACGAAAAGCGCGAAGCCCATCACAGCGAACATCAAATGGGATGTCGATGCCCTGCGCCTTTCCCCGGATGGCAAAACCCTGGTTTTTGAAACCAATGAAGGCGGCATCAGCAAACTCTACAGCCTCGATACCCGAAAATTATCCTATAAAGAGCTGAAAGGTCTTCCCATCGGACAGATCGGCAATTTCACCTTCCATCCCCAGAAAAATAATCTCCTGGCTATGACGCTGTCGTCGGCCCGTTCCTCGGGTGACGTCTTTGTTTACGACCTGAAGAGCAATAAGCTGCAGGCCTGGACAGAGAGCGAAACCGGCGGCCTGAACAAGAATAATTTCGTGGAACCGGAACTCATTTCCTATCCGACCTTTGACGAGGCAGGTGGGCAGCCGCGCCAGATCCCGGCCTTTATCTATAAGCCGCGCAACGCCAAAGGCAAAATCCCCGTTGTGATCAGCATTCACGGCGGTCCCGAGGCTCAATTCCGCCCAGGTTTTTCGGCGAGCTTTCAGTATTACGCCACGGAAATGGGCGTGGCCGTGATCGCTCCCAACGTCCGCGGTTCTTCCGGCTATGGGAAAACCTATTTGACCCTGGATAACGGCTTCAAGCGCGAGGATTCGGTGAAGGACATCGGGGCGCTCCTCGATTGGATCGGAGCGCAGGCGGATCTGGATGCCAGCAAGGTCGTCGTGATGGGTGGATCGTATGGTGGCTACATGACCCTGGCGACGATGACCTATTATAGCGATCGTCTCGCCGGTGGCATTGATACAGTCGGCATCAGTCACTTCATCAGCTTTTTGACCAACACCAAATCCTATCGTCAGGATCTGCGCCGCGTGGAATACGGGGATGAACGCGACCCCGATATGAAGACCTTCCTTGATAAGATCTCGCCCCTGACGAACGTGAAGAAAATTCAGAAGCCGCTTTTCGTCGTGCAGGGCCTCAACGATCCGCGCGTGCCGACCTCGGAAGCGGAGCAGATCGTGAAAGCGGTTCGTGCGAATGGTAACGAAGCCTGGTATCTTTTGGCTAAAGATGAAGGCCACGGCTTCCGCAAGAAAGCCAATCAATCGGTTTATCTGCAAACGACCGTGATGTTCCTGGAGAAGGTCCTCTTCTCGCCCAAGGCCGCCTCGAATCCTTAATCCTTCCTGCAGGCTGGAATCCTTATCCAGCCTGCGTCCCAAATCCGCTCACCGTGATCGTTCCCTGACATTCTTCCGCGATCTGTTTGCATACGCTCCGCAGAACATTTCGTGCGGCCGGCGATTGGCTTTCGCATGGCCGTGGACTAGCTTCCCCGAAGCAGCAACATTTCATACGGAGATCGCCATGCACGCACGTTTGTGTCTTTGGACTTTGTTCGCTTTTTTCACCCAGCCCCTGGCCGCGCAGTTGGATCTGGAGGCGCGGGTCCCACCTGGAGGCGGCAGCGCCTTGAAACTGCAATCCCTTGTATTCAATGGCAGCGGATGCCCTCAGGGAGTGGGCGCTCGCTCTCAGATTCAAGGTGATGTCCTCTGGCTTATCTTCCCCAATGAATTGACAGCGGAATCCGGGCCTGACTCCGCGCCCTCGCAAAGGCGGAAGAATTGCATCGCCACTCTCCGCTTTGCTCCATCCCTTCAAAGCTACGCGATTGAATCCCTGGCCTTTGGTGCGCTCGCCAGCCTTCCCGCGGATGCGGATGCGAAGCTGAATGTCAGCTGGTTTCATGAAGGACAGGGCCAGACGGCTTCATTCGCGGAAACCCTCGAAGGTCCATGGAATGATGAATGGTACGCGGACTTTTCACAGCCTTTCCGTCCTTCTGAACTCCTTTGGAAACCCTGCGGCCTTGAACGCGCCTTGAATATCAACAGCAGTGTCCTCGTCAGTGATTCCGCCTACGATGCCCGCGCCCAACTCCGCGTCCTCGGTGTTCGATTCAAACGTAAGAATTGTTTGAACACAGGCTATTGAACCGGCCTCTGTCCCACCTCAAACCGCAGAAGCGCATGCCTTGAGCCACAGCCGCCTACCCGGCTGCGGCCCTCCGTATTACGCCAGAAAATAAAGGGTATTAATACCCAAAAGCCTGGGAATGGCATCCGGCCCTCGCAATCGAAAAGCATTTTTCGCGACACACAGTTTGGAAGGATCGCAGGATAAAGAAATGCATTCACTTCGATTCATCTGATGACTCTGAGCCTGGCCTCCCGGACGAGGCTTGATCATTGAAAGTGAATGATGTTAGAGATAATCATGGTTTATTTGCTGTCATCAGCTGCAGGACGCTCGTTCCTGCCTCTTGCCCGGAGTCGCTGTAAGGCACAATGAACTCCCGAGGGAATCAAAGTTATTCCACGACCAGGAACTGAGATTCCAATGGACGCATGGCATCGACTCAAGACTCCGGCTCTTTCCGTGTCCCTGTTTTTGCAGGCCACGGCGGTTTTTATTGTCATTCATGTCTCAGGTCAAGAGGATGGCTTCGCGTCCTTTCGCTGGGAGCTTCTGACCTGCCTTCTGCTTTCCATGATATGTTTGAGCGTGCTGCTCGTGCGCCGCGAGCGTGACGACGGCGTCTACCATAATCTTAAAAAAGGCCTGCATGAGCTGGAAAACCGGCTTCTTCATCAGCAGCAGGAGCCTGGCCCGGGCCTTGTGCAGCGCGTCACCGACTCAATAAAAATATTGGGTGAACGCAGCAAAAATATTTACGATAGCCTTATCAGCGGCCATGATGAAATGCAGAAGATCAACAGTCGCCTGGGCCGTGTTCTGGACCAAAGCCGGGAATGCGGACAGCTGGCGGCACACTCCAAGCTGGACTGGAAGAAGACGAGGCTTTCCGACCCCCTCGCTCAGGTCAGGCAGAATTTGGATAATCTTCTCGATTTATCCAAAAACCTGGGCAGCACCAATGCCTCAACGCTCCGTCTGATCCATGAATCCCTTCAAAGCGACAGCATCCTGCGCGATAAGATCGTCCGCGCCCAGGAGCACCTGGAACGCATTCATTATAGCGCCCACCATGGCAGCAAGATTCATGATGCAATTTTTTCCGTCCTGAGTGAAACCCGGGACAACATTTCGGGAGCCCACACTTCGGTCAGCTCTTTGATGCAGAAGTGGGACCATCTCGTGGGCCTGACCGAACAGATAGATGAGGTGGCGAGGCAGATCAATGCGCAGTCGGTCGCGGTCTCGATCGAGGTCGTGCGGGGGCAGGCGCATCCGACGGTCACGGATCTTTTTCCCTTTGGCAGTGAACTTAGGGTCCTGGCCGCACAGTTTCATACCTTTGCCCATCACATCAAGGAAGCCATCCAGGGTGGACGGGAGGAACTGCAAAAGACTGCGCAGTACCTTTCTCAGGCGGCGTCGAAAGCGGATCACGTTTTCATTCCCGTCAATCAATGCGGTGAATACCTCCGCAACGGTGTGGCGGCCGTGAAGTATTCCGCATCCGAGCTGACCCTTCTGCAGATGGAAGTCAATATCCATATGAACAAGCTGCAGGAGACCTATAACGTGGGCGTTGCCACCGCCGACATTGTCAGCAGCATGGATCGTTCGCTCCTGAATCACAGTAATTTCAGCAAGAAAGTTCTGGAGGAAACCAGCCAGAGCGCAATGCATTCCGAAAGGATAGCCACGCTTCTGGCCAAGCAGTTTCACGAACTGAATCATTGCCAGAAGATTCTGGGGCATAGCGTGCCCCTGCTCAGTGAGTCCCTGCGCTTTGCCACCGAACTGAAGCACACCGTGGCCGCTTTGGAGATGTGCGTGGAAAAAACCCCGACGGCGAAAGCGGACGAGACGGTGATGATGGAGTCGAAAAAAACCGGCGAGGTGCAGGTGACTTGCTGGAAAATTTCAAGTACATAGACCCCGCTCGGCCCCAAAATCCGTTGAAAATTCGAATTTTTACCGAATATTAACGGTTACTTACAATTTTCACTGATGAATTCTTCATTATGTGCCGATAACGCCCTATGGGACTGGTTTCAACATATACCGAGGGGAAAAGCCATTGAATACGAAGCATCTGCTTGCACTCTCTGCAAGCGCTAATCTTTTCTTAGCAACTGTGAGTTTCGCGCATGCGCGTCTCAGCGTGACAACTGCTACCGGTGGTGTTCCGCGACTCGTTCCACGAAACTCCAGTGATGGCAACAAAGGCGACGCCGCATCACCTTGCGGCGCCACGACCCGGGGTACGAATCCTGTCGTTCTCACGGTCGGTGAGACGGTGACTGCCGATTTTGAAGAAACGATTGGCCACACCGGTACCTTTCAGCTGAATTTTTCTCCTATGGGCCAGGTGAACTTTACAACTCTGGTCCCCGCGCAAACAGATGACAACACGGCCGTGGGAGCAACCCCCAACAAGGGCCGCTTCCAGTTCACAGTTCCCAATACTCCCTGCACCGACTGCACGATCCAATTCGTTCAGGACATGAGCGGGACCCTGAATTACAAGTCCTGCGTCGACGTCATCATCACACCAGCCAACGCCCCAGCCCCAGCAGCGCCAGCCGGCTTTGCTGTGACGAAATAAGAAAGGAGCACAGATATGATTTTCAATCGAACTGCTGTCTGCCTTTCGTCCATCGTATCTGCGTCTCTCCTGATTCACGCCTGCCAGGCCGAAGTGATTCAGGACAGCCGCAGCACCACGAACGGCGCAACGGCCCAGTCAGCAAGCAAGGCTGACGATGCGAAAACCGAAGACAAAACCTCCGGGTCACCAACCGGCAATACAACGCCTCCACCAGCGAACAACGGAAATCCTGCGGCCGTTACGAACTATACAATGAGCTGGGACGCCTCGGCGGATGCTGCGGTTGTTTCTTATAAGGTCTTCGTTGTCCCTCCCGATCGCAACCCGCGCTTTCCCGGGAAGACGGACGTCCCCATTCAGATCAAAAATTATCCGCTCGCTTCTCTGCAGAAGAACGGAACGAAATACTCCGTAGCTGTGACGAGTGATGAGGTTAAAACCGCTCTCGGTGCGATGGCTGCAAGCACCACGACCTATTGCTTCACGGTCGTTGCCGTCAATGGTGTCGGGAACTCGGCGCATTCGCCAGTGATCTGCCCTTAATCATGAGCTGAAATCCTCTTAAGATCGCGCAGGAGATCCTGCCGTTCTTGAGAGGTCAATGAATGCCGCGCGAATTGGGGCGGCATTTGCTTATTTTCAAGTCTAAATTGAATCAGCTCCGCTTTCTTCCTGATATTTTCCAACACCTCCCGCTCATTTTCGCCAGCCAGGAATGGCGGGGGAAGATCCTGATAAAGATGGCATTCACTGCAGAAGCGAACGAAGGATTGAAGTCTTTGATCTTTGAAGGATCCTGGATCGAGCCTCGTTTTCTTCTCGGCCTCTTTTTGGACGGCAGGCATGAGCTTGGTCCGGCAGCATAGGCCGTTCGCGTATTGAGTTCCGAGCCGTTTGTCGAGTTCTTCAAGTATGGTTTCCCGTGAAAGAGGAGAATTCGCAGTGAGCGGCATGGTGTCAATGGCCTTCATGAACTTGAGCCATGCCTCCTTGGGAAAGCAGCTCCCCTCCATGGATGGTTTCGCTTCCTTCGGACTGTTCAAACTTTGAAGAAGAGCGCCGGCATCCGGTAAACAGGTTTTGTCTGCGTCGGTTTTCTGAGAGCGCTTCTCTATCCGGCCACCAAGAATGGTCCGTATCTGACTGAAGTCCTTTTCCGTAAAAAAACTCTGACCCATGCCTTTGATGAAGATGTGAAACTTATAGAACTGAAGACCCAGGGGATCGCCTTGGGATGCCATGATAATCTGCATGGGTTCCCTGGGAAGACTCGGATCCATGTCTGGAGGCATGTGATAGGACAGCTGCCCATTCACGACAGGATTGTGATCCGCCAGCATTTCCGAGGGCACGTTGATCGTTCCTTTGCCAAGTACCGAGACAAAGGCCCGGAGCAGTTCACGATCAGGCTCAAGCGAGAGCTTATCCGCAAGGTTGGTGACCAGCATCCATTTGAGAAGTTTTTTCTTGCATTGAACTTTATTCCGGTTTGACGAGCAAAGGTCCTGCCAGGCTTTCTGATAGCCGATCAGCAAAGCTCCGAAGCGAACCATATCCTCGAAATGCTCGGGCTTGGGGATCAATTCGTATTTTGAAGAGGCGTCATCACGCGCCAGGGGAATGCCCAGGTAGTCTTTGCTGCCGATGGCCGCTTGCGCCAGTTTCAATAGCTCCGGATTGAAGGCTGTTGTTTCCAGCCACTCGCCGCCTGCAAAGATCGGCGTTCCTCCTTGATGGCAGCGGAGGCAGAGGTTTCTCGGCATATAGCGAGCCTGCGCTTTGCCACCTGGATGAAAATTGTCGACGATCTGGAATTCATAGCGTCCCATGATGGGGTTGTAGCTGATCACTTCCAACTTTCTCGCAGCTTCGACATAAGCGATGAAGAGCCGACCGCGAAAGTGAGTGTTCATGTCCTTGCTGATTTCGCTCGTCGCCACCAGCACGCGAGGGTATTTCAGTGACTGGGGATAGGCTGCCATTTTTTGCAGCGATCGACCGAAGGGGACCACCGAGGTAAAGAACGTGGAATGCTGATTCAATTTTTTCAGGAGGGCCTCGAAAGGATGCGGCTCCAGAGGCAATGGCTTCCCGTCGTAGATGATTCCCACGGTGCTCTGCATGGAGTCGAAGAATGAAGCGCCCTGGGGCGGCAGGTCCTGGGCCCCGGCTTGAGGGTTCTTGACAAAAATCGTGAAGAGCAGAAGACACATCAAAGCTTTAAGGGCGGAATTCATGGGATTCGACCTTCAGGTGATAAAGGATCTGTGCAGTCGCCAGTCAGGTCCTTCCATTCTACGGAGCGACTGCACAAAATTCACCCGGAATCCACCGCGCGGGGAGGCGTCACGCCGCCTTTGCCAGGAACCGAATGCTTTCCGGGTCGTCCAGAAAGCATTTTCCCAGCCTCTGCTTTTTATCCAGCTCCTCTTTCACCACCGAAATCGGAATATGGTAGAGCTGGATCTGATGCAGGATCTCCTGGGTATCATAGTAATAGGTCTTCAGGAGGTTATAGACATAGCCCATCTCCTGATCGCTGCCGTAGCTTTCCTCGATCAGCCTGTCATGCAAATCCACCGCCACCTTCATCTTGTCCCGAAGCTCCTGCAAAGGAATGGGCTTGGCGATGATGTTCGCAGCTCCGAGTTGGAAGGCGCGACGGACGTTGTCGGGATTCACGGCCCCCGAAACGAAGATCACGGGAATGGTGATCATCTTCTGTTTCAACTGCTCCATCAGATCGAAACCATCCATGTGGGGCATGCGGATGTCGCAGAGCATGATATCGAAGTGACGAGTCAGCAGCAGCTGATGCGCTGTGAAGGCATCGGGTGCATATTCGCAGTCGTAGGCATCACCCACAGCGGCCTCGATCAAAACGAAAATCTCGTAGTTGTCATCCACGACCAGACAGGCTAGTTTGTCAGCATTATCCTTACGCATCAGGCGCCTCAGTGGGGTATCACAGACCCGCATGAAAGTTCTTGTTCTGACTTCCTCTTCGCCTTCCGGCGCGGGACTTCAAGGAATCCCGTCATCCCGTGGAAAAGATGGGATAAAATTCCCTTGATTTCCGGCCCTGCGGGAATGGGCAGGGAGGGTTTTGGCAGGTTGGCTGGGACATTCTTACGGCATGGACGAATGGGGAAGGAGCCGATATAAAAGAGGATTCGTTTCTCTTTAAGGACGTCCCATGCGTAACGAAACCATTCAAATGCATCCAAGCTGGAAGAAGGTGCTGGAGCCCGAATTCCAACAGGAATATATGCTGAAGCTGAAAGACTTTCTCAAAAAGGAAATCGCGCAGGGCAAAATCATCTATCCGAAAGGATCGGATTACTTTCATGCCTTGAACTCCACGCCTTTTGACAAAGTTCGCGTCGTGATCCTGGGCCAGGATCCCTATCACGGCCCGGATCAGGCGCACGGTCTCAGTTTTTCCGTGAAACCAGGCGTGCCGATCCCCCCTTCGCTCGTGAATATCTTCAAGGAATTGAAATCCGACCTGGGCGTACCCGCCTCGCATCACGGCTATCTGCAGGCCTGGGCGGAACAGGGCGTCCTGCTATTGAACACCGTTCTGACCGTCGAGCAGGGCCAGGCCGCGTCGCATCAGAATAAAGGCTGGGAACACTTCACCGACCGCATCATTCAGCTTTTGAATGAAAAACGGGAAGGCCTGGTTTTTTTGCTATGGGGCGCCCATGCGCAAAAGAAGGGACGCAGCATCGACCGCGAGAAGCATCTCGTTATCGAGACCGCGCATCCTTCGCCGCTTTCCGCGCATCGCGGTTTTTTCGGCAGTCGGCCTTTCTCGAAAATCAATGAATATCTGAAATCGCGCGGGGAACCGCCGATCCATTGGCAGCTGCCGCAAAATTTGAACGCATAGAGGACTCGATGGACAAGAAGAATGCTCAGGAAAACCCCTTAATCAGCCTTGTATTCAACATCGCGATCCCGTCCGTGATCTTGAGCAAGTTCAGCACCGTGGAACGCCTCGGTCCGGTCAAAGGCCTGCTGCTGGCCCTGGCCTTCCCCATCGCCTACAGCATCTGGGATTTCGCGAAGAGGCGTCACATTAGCTTTATCTCGGGCCTGGGATTTATCAGCATCCTTCTCACCGGAGTTTTTACGCTGGTGCAACTGCCGGTGGAATGGATCGCCGTCAAGGAAGCCGCTGTACCCAGCCTGATCGGGATCGCCATCATCGTGTCGATGCGCACACAAAGTCCTCTGGTCAAAAAACTTCTCTATAACGACGCTATTATTAATGTCGATCTGGTGGAATCGCGTCTGCAGTCAACCCATCATAAAGAGTCGTTTGAACGCCTTATGGTGCAGTCCTCGTATCTTCTGGCTGGTTCCTTTCTCATTTCCGCCATACTCAACTTTGTCCTGGCGCGCGTGCTCCTGACAAGCCCGACGGGTACACCCGAATTCAACGAACAGCTTGGAAAAATGAACGCTCTGAGTTGGCCGGTCATCGTCGTCCCATCCATGGCCATCATGATGTTCGCGCTCTATCGGCTGATGAAAGGCATCAAAGACCTCACAGGCCTCGAAGCCGAGGAAGTCCTGAAGGCCCACGAAAAACAGGCCGCGCGTAAGTGAAATACGCAGTTTTTCTAGCTCGTGTGCGACTCACAGCGAAAAGCCGGGAGTCGCTGCCTGTCATAAAACCTGGCGAGCCGCAAGGACAAATTTTTCAAGTGCCTGCGTGAGAAAAATTCAAAATAGAGTTGACTTGCCAATCCGTCCTGCATGTTATGCAAAACTTCAAACGACTGCTGTTTCTTCCTCAAAAAAAACCCGCTGAGCCAGCTATACCAAAGAATGCAGCCATGCATGGTGGCTTGTTGATAAGTTTTTTTTTGAAACGAGGACGGTTCCCACAAGTGCGCATCCTGCTTTATTTTTCCTCCGTTTTTCGGAAACTTATTCACAGCTAATCCACAGGACAGCGCTATATTTAGGGGTTGACTCGGGTTGCTCACACTAGATATGCTAAATTTTGTCGGCAACAAATGGATCCCCAATACGCAAATAGACTTGGCTTTCAAAAGCTACCGACACATGATACGCGCTCAAGTTGTTGAGATATAAGTCGAACGGATGGTGAGTAAACTGTGGTACACGTACATGCGATGTTGAGCCAAGGAATCGAGGGCCGCACTCTGTAAACTCTAGCGGCCGGGTGCGGCGTGCAGCCTGGGGGAGCCCATGCTCTCTTCTGCCAGCAGCCGAATACCCCAGCGGGATTCAAGTTCCCGCACATGAGACACAACAATCCAGATATATACGATATAGAAAGCGATGCACCGGATCGCAGGGAATTTTTTTTTCTTTGAAACCCTGCTCTGGCGCTGCTCAAGGCGTGGCTTTTGCATGAAAAGCCGGCGCCAATAAGAAAAGGCTTTAGGCCGTCAGGTCAACCTTCATAGCTCTAGTCGAGAGGAACTGCCATGAGTCTTCACACGCCCAGCAGCACAGCCACTGCCCCCGCAGATGCCAACCTTGGCCTGCGCCGTGAACGTTCCATTTTCATTCGGAAAAGGAATGGCGACAGGGAGCCGCTGAACACCACGAAACTCCGCGACTCCATCGCCTCGCTCTGTCATGGTCTCCATGAAGTGGATGCGGATCGGATCCTGGAAAAAGTGGTGAATGGACTCTACGACGGTGCCACGAGCGAAGAGATTGATAAACTTGTCATGCACACGACGGCCATGCTGATCGCCGACGAACCGGAATATTCGCGCCTGGCTGCACGTCAGCTGCATCAGTTCGTTCTGGATGAAGTGGCCAAGCTGAAAGTCCGCAGCTTCTCGGAATCCATTCAGCACGGCTATGACGTCGGCCTGCTTGCAGAGAATACCTACAATTTCGTGATGGAACATCGTGAGCAGCTCGACCTTGCGATCGACCACCGCCGTTCCGAGCTTTTTGAATACTTCGGTATTCGCACCGTCTATGACCGCTATCTTCTGAAAGACCCGGAAAAACGCTGGGTTTTCGAAACGCCGCAGTATTTCTTCCTGCGCGTCGCCTGCGGCCTGTCCTTGACTGTGAAGGAAGCGATCGAATTCTACGACCTGATCTCGTCGTTCGCCTACATGCCCAGCACGCCGACTCTTTTCAACTCCGGCACGCGTCGTCCGCAGATGAGCTCCTGCTATCTGCTCGATTCGCCTGATGATAGTCTGGAATCCATCTATGATAAGTACAAAGATGTCGCCATGCTCTCGAAATTCGCCGGCGGCATCGGCCTCGCCTATCACCGGGTTCGCGCCCAGGGTTCTTTGATCCGCGGAACCAACGGCAAAAGCAATGGCATCATCCCTTTCCTGAAAACTCTCGACTCGTCCGTCTCGGCGGTGAATCAGGGCGGCAAGCGCAAAGGCGCGGCCTGTATTTACTTGGAAACATGGCACGCCGATATTTTGGATTTCCTGCAGCTTCGTGACAACACGGGCGACGAGCAGCGCCGCACGCACAACCTGAACCTCGCCAACTGGATTCCTGATCTTTTCATGAAGCGCGTGGAAAGCGACGGCCAGTGGTCGCTCTTCGATCCAGCAGAGGTGCCGCATTTCACCGACCTCTTCGGTGACGCCTTTGAGGAAGCGTATCTTTCTGCAGAACGCGAAGGCATGGCCAAGGCCCGTATTCCTGCCCGTGAACTTTATGCCGCGATGATGAAATCGCTCGCGCAGACCGGTAACGGCTGGATGACCTTCAAGGACGCCAGCAACAAAAAGTGCAATCAGACCGGCAAAAATCCGGCCAACGTTGTGCACCTGTCGAACCTCTGTACAGAAATCATCGAAATCACGTCGAAAGATGAGACCGCCGTCTGTAACCTGGGTTCGATCAACCTTGCGAATTACGTCGAAGACAAAACAATCAATTATGCCAAGCTGCGTGAAAATGCCCGCGTGGCCGTGAAGTACCTGGATCGCGTGATCGATATCAACTTCTATCCGATCGCTCCCGCGGCCGCCTCGAACCATAAATGGCGTCCGGTTGGCCTCGGTCTGATGGGTCTGCAGGATGCCTTCTTTAAGCTCCAGCTGCCCTTCGACAGCGAAGCCGCGCGTGAAATCTCGCGCCGCGTCCAGGAAGAGATTTACTTCGCTGCCCTGGAAGAATCCTGCGCTCTGGCCAAGGAATTCGGTCCGCATCCTTCGTATGAGGACACCCGAGCCGCAGACGGTGTGCTGCAATTCGACCTTTGGAACGTCACCCCTACGGATCCAGCCCGCTGGCAGGCCCTGCGTGAGAAAATCAAGACCTACGGCCTGCGCAACTCGCTGCTGATCGCGATCGCGCCCACAGCGACCATCGCCTCCATCTGCGGCGCCTATGAGTGCATCGAGCCTCAGGTTTCGAACCTCTTCAAACGCGAGACCCTGTCGGGTGAATTCATCCAGATCAATACCTATCTGGTGAAGGCTCTGAAGGAACTCGACCTTTGGAATGAGTCGATTCGTAACAAGATCAAGGTGGCCGAGGGTTCGATCCAGGGTATCGACGAGATTCCCGAAAGCATCCGCGCCGTCTACCGCACAGCCTGGGAAATTCCGCAGAAATCGCTGGTTGACATGGCTGCCGAGCGCGGAGCGTACATTGACCAGAGTCAATCGCTCAACCTCTTCAGCGAGAGCCCGACGATCGGAAAACTGTCCTCGATGTACAATTATGCCTGGAAAAAAGGTCTGAAGACGACGTATTATCTGCGTTCAAGACCAGCAACCAAGATCAATAAAACCACAGTGCAGACGCAAGCGCCCACTGCCGTCGCTGCGATTGCCTGTTCCCTTGAAAACCCAGAAGCCTGCGAAGCCTGTACGTGAGGAGTGAACGAATGCTGTTAAGTCCTGGGATGGATTTGACCCTGAGACCGATGAAGTATCCTTTGTTTTTTGAAATGTATAAGGATGCCATCAAAAACACCTGGACCGTTGAGGAAGTCGACTTCACAACGGACGTGGGTGACCTGAGGGACAAGCTGTCTGATGCCGAGAAACATTTGATCAAGCGCCTTGTGGCCTTTTTCGCCACCGGGGATTCGATTGTATCAAACAATCTCGTCTTGAATCTTTACAAGCATATCAATTCACCCGAAGCGCGCATGTATCTGTCGCGTCAGCTTTATGAAGAAGCACTGCATGTGCAATTCTATCTGACGCTGCTCGATACCTATCTGCCGAATGACGAGGAACGCGTCGCCGCTTTTTCGGCGATTGAGAACATCCCTTCGATTCGGCGCAAGGGCGAATTCTGCTTCCGTTGGATCGATTCGATCAACGATCTGCAGAGCCTGCAAACCGCAGCGGATCGGAAGAAATTCCTTCTGAATCTGATCTGCTTTGCGGCCTGTATCGAAGGTCTGTTCTTCTTCGCGGCCTTTGCCTATGTCTACTTCCTGCGGTCCAAGGGCCTTTTGCATGGCCTCGCTTCGGGAACGAACTGGGTCTTCCGCGATGAAAGCTGTCACATGAACTTCGCCTTCACGGTCATCGACACCGTCCGCCGTGAAGAACCCGATCTTTTTGATGACGAGCTGCGCCGCGACATTACCCGTATGATCGACGAAGCCGTGGAATGCGAAATGGCCTTTGCAGAAGACGTCCTGGGCTTCGGCATTGCCGGACTTTCGGAAAAGGATATGCGCTCGTATCTTGAATACGTCGCCGATCAGCGTCTCGTAACCCTGGGCATCGCGCCTGTTTATATGTCCAAGAACCCTTTTGATTTCATGGAACTGCAGGACGTGCAGGAACTGACCAATTTCTTTGAACGCCGTGTCTCCGCCTACCAGGTCGGTGTCACGGGCGAGGTCAGCTTTAACGAAGACTTCTAAGACCCCCTCCAACGGTCTGGATCTTTTCCCCTTCGTAACCCAACCCAAGCGTCTGGATTTTTGATCCAGGCGCGTCCATCCTTCTGCACGTCAGCTGCTTTTTCCAGCCGCCTTGCATTCGGCCTCCAGTTTTCCGGTCAATTCCTGGACTCCAGGATCCTGAGCCACATCACTATAAAGAGCCGAATAGCGTTTTTGCACTTTCAGAGCTTGACAGGGCTGATTCAGCTGACGATAGGCATCCCTAAGATTCAGCGGAATGCTTTGCATTTTGGGCTTGAGACGCAGAACGCTTTCAAAATCTTTCGCCGCCTTGGCCAGATCCCCGCGAGTCTCATAGAGCATGCCCCTCCAGGCAAAGTAGTCGGCATCCTCAGGATGGGCTTCGATCAGATCGCTGATAATTTTTTCAGCCCGAGGAAAATCATCCAATCTCTTGGCGGCATCAAAAGCTGCCCAGTTCAGTTGCACGACCTTATCCGGACATTGCGCTTGGAACTTTTGTTCCAGATCCAGGACGTCCTGATAATGCCGGGATTGGAGATAGGCTTGAGCAAGGTTATAGGCTGACTGCGCATGGCAGGGTGTTTCCTTCAGGCGTTTTTGCAGCCCGATCTCGGACATGGTATAGGCCGTTGGCACCTGGCGCGTGATCTTTTCCACTGTATTGAAGTAACGAAGTCCAAGGCTGAGGCCCAAAAGGAGCAGCGCCGTGACGAGCGGAGCCGTAAATTCGGAGCCGGAATCAAGGGGCGGAGGCCCATAGGGATTGGGCTCCTGACTGCCTTTCGAAAGGAGCAGCAGCCCCATGAAATAAATGTTCGCAAGGGGCACCAGGAGCCACAAAGCCCGGTATCCCGGGATATTGAGGTCGCGGAACCGTCCAGCGGCCAGACTCAGATGCCAAAGACTAATACCCGTGGAAATAAGCAGGAAAAGCAGAGTAGGGAGGGGATTGCGACTTCCCACAGTGGCATAGCCTACGCCAAGAAATCCGAGCAACGCCCAGACAAAGAGTGTAGCTTTCAGATAAACGCTGCGGGAAATTCTCTGGGAAAACGCTCCTTGCATGTCAGACTCCTTCGTCACGATCGATGGCTGACAAGCGACCCGGCCTTTTATTGCGGGTTGAGCATTCTTACTTTTCGGAAAGTGGGGTTCAATTGGAGAGGGAGTGCCGATAAGAAACTGTGAAAATCCATTTGGAGAGCCACTTTTGCCGGGCATTTGCTTACTGCTGTTCCTTCTGCTTCTGCCCTGCGTGGCGGACGCTCAAAGCAATAGTTTGGATCCTCGCACACCCATCGTCGAGGACTTCGTGAAGCAGAGGGCCCAGAACCCCGGGCTCTATCAATCGCCTCCGATCAACCACATCGTGCCCTCGCATAACACCATCACCTATGCCGGACAGTTTGAAGAGGTGAACCTGAAGCTGATGCAGGAGCCGGAAGGCCTGACCGCTGTGAATCCGAATAATGCCGTGACGGTCACAGGTTATAAGATGGAACCGCACCTCGCCCTTTCGCTGAAAAACATCGCGATCGGATTTTCCATCGAACGTTCGAAACTCGCCGAAGAGTGGACCTATGGCGACGCTTATAACAGTTTTCAGAGAAAACAAAAATCGACTCTCGAAACCAGCGGCCTCGGATTGAATCTCGCATTTGTGCCCTTCCCGAAAATGCATAAGAAACTCCGTCTCGCCATGATCCTCGGCGGCAAGAGTTTGAATGCGAAGCATGGCGTCAGCTATGTCAAATCATTAAATGGGCCGGTTTCCATTGAAAATGCGGATATGCAAAGCTTCCGTTACACGGTCAACTACTACGAGGCCGGACTCAACCTCAGCTGGTTCGTCCTGAAGCGCTTTGCCATCGTTCCCTGGGCTGATTATGCGATGTATGATGTCGCGGGCGCGCAGGCGATTTTCAATTCTGAGAAATATTCGAGCGGGGAACTGAAGGCCGTCATGGAAAATGACCTCGACCTTTTTTTCCTGAGCTATCCCAAGTTTCGTTACGGCCTGGATTTTTCCGTGCAGGTGCTCGGTTTGGAAGTGAGGATCGGCGGACTGCTCGGAACTCTGGCGAATCTGAACAAATCCGTCGATTACATTGAAGATAAATCGGTTACCATCAGCGTGTCGGTCGAACAAAAAGGCAATTAGGCGTCCAGCCCCACGCGCCCAGCCAAAAGCCAACTAAGCATCCAGCCCCACGCCCTTGTTCTCCTTCACCCGACGCACGATATCGCTGGTCGACAGACCTTCCACAAAAGGAATGCGTTCCACCGTTCCACCGTTCGCCTGCACGACATCCGCGCCTACGATCTGATGCACTTCGTAGTCAGCACCTTTCACCAAAACATCCGGCATGATCTCCGCGATCAAGCGGGCCGGAGTATCTTCATCGAAGGGCACGACGAAATCCACGCACTGGAGCGCCGCGAGCAGACGCATGCGCTGATCACAGGAAATGATCGGCCGGCTGGCGCCTTTGAGTTCCCGCACGGATCGGTCGGTATTCACACCGATCACGAGCAAGTGACCACGCGAACGCGCCTCTTCCAGATAGGAAATGTGCCCGGCATGCAGGATATCAAAGCAGCCGTTGGTGAAGACGACCTTCTGGGCCCGCTTGCCAATGGGACCAATCGCGGCCTTCACATCGCGGCTGTCCATGATCTTATTCGTGGTTTGGGTGAATCCAAAATGATGCTGGGTTTCCTCGCGCTCCAGAGCCTCGATCAGCTCATGCCGAAGGATAGGCTGCGTGCCCCACTTTTCCACGACGCGGCCGGCGGCGGTATTGGCGAGGCGCATGGCTTCAAAAAGGGAAAGTTTCGCACCCAGGCCCAGAGCCATGATCGAAACCACAGTATCACCGGCGCCCGAGACATCGAAAACCTCGCGCGTCACAGCGGGAAGATGCTGCTTCTCATGGGTTTTGCCTGCCAGTCCGAGCATCCCTTCGGCGCCCAGGGTGACGAGGATATTTTCAATCTGATAGTTCTTATAGAGCTGCTCAGCCAATTCATGAGCCGGAATCTGGGCGCTGCTGTCAAGACTCAGGGCATCACAGGCTTCCTTGCGATTGGGCGTCACCAGCGTGGCGCCTGCATACTGGCTATAGTCCTTGCCCTTGGGATCTATGACGACGGGAACTTGACGCTGACGGGCAAGTTTAATCAATCGCTGCAGAAATTCACGAGGCAGGCCGCCTTTACCATAATCACTGAGCAGCATCACATCGAAATTTTGCTTTTCCACATATTGATAAAGATCATCCTGCATCCACTGCGGGATGGACTTCACTTCTTCCCAGTCCACGCGCACCAGCTGCTGATGATTGGCGGTGATGCGCGTTTTGCGGACAGTCGGACGCTCGGGATCGGTGAAGACACCTTTCACATCCACGCTATCCGCTTTCAAGAGCTGCCGCAGTTGATCCGCGGCTCCATCATTCCCACAGACCCCGACCATCATGGCTTCCCCGCCGGCCAGCTGAATATTCCGGGCCACGTTCGCAGCACCGCCTGCCGTGATGGAAGTCTTGCGCACAAGATGCACTGGGACAGGCGCTTCCGGCGATATGCGATTGACGACGCCATCCAAATATTCGTCCAGTATGAGGTCGCCGATCACGGCCACGCGCACTGATTTCTGATCCCAGGCAAGTTTAGGTTTTGTCCACATTGATGTGTCCTCGTCAGCGGGAAAGGTCCATTCTCTAGAACATTTATCCATACTACCAAAGCGCGGGCAAGTCAAAGACATGACACAAAGGCATGTGATCGTCAGGCCTTTGACTCCGGCAAAGCTCGCCCAATGACGGGTTCTTGGCGCCGTCAAGTTTTAGATAATGATTTGCCACCCTTAAAATATGGCACGGCGGTTGCAATCCAAGCCTTGCCGACAATACCATTACCGAGGTCTCCGTACCCATGCGCACACTGTTTGCCGCATTGCGAATCCTTTTGCTCATCGCCCTCACCCTTGTGAGCGCCGAGGCAGGAACGCTATTTGGGAAGCAGCGTTACAGTCAAATCGTATTGCCCTTCCCGGACGAAAGGGTCTTCAGCTATCGCTATGAACCGAGCGAGCGGGCCGTCGTCCTTGAAATCCAGGGCACCCATACCAGCGAACTGGAACCCGTCTTTCACTATGATGAATCCGTCGTTCGTCGGGTTTTCTTCAAGGATCAGGGCGGCCAGGGCACCGAAGTGAAAATGGTTCTGCGCGACGATGCCGTTCGCGTCATGGTCAATAGTTTTACAGAACCTTTCCGCATCACGATTGATTTCTTTGATGCGGATTATAAGGAAACGCATGATCCGACGACCGGCCTTCCGCTGGTTCCCGTGGCTCAGGGTTCGGCCGTGGGCAGTGACGTCCCAACCTTGACTGATAGTGCGCCGACGGCTGCGCCTTCCGAATCCGTAAGTGCACTGACGGAGCCGAGCGGCAAACGCCGCCTTCTGCAGCCGCAACCCGAGGCCATTCGCACTCCTCAGGAACTCGTGGTCAAACTCAATGATACGAGCGGTGGCCTGGGTCAGTCATGGAAAACTTATCCGCCTTATATCTATCGCATACAGATCGCCACCTTCAAAACCGGCAAAAGCTATGAAGGCTGGCTGAAGCAGAATGCAGGCAAGGCGATGACCGGACCTGAAGCGATGGCCCAGTATTCCGGTCAGCTCTTTGACTTTGGTCATGAGAATCGGGCCCTCGTCGGTTACCAGAAGGTCCTGCATGATGATCCAGGCGTGTTCGATCGCAGCGCCGAGCATATCTGGAAACTGGCTGAAATTCATCTGGGTCAAGGCAACCTGACTCTTGCGGATGGATACTATGAAAGTCTTCAGCAGAAACATCCCGACAGTCCTTTGGCCGGCTTCGGTGCGATGCGCCGCCTCGATATCAAATCCATTCGTGCGATTCAGCAGGGCAAGGCCCAGGACATGGCGCAGCTGAGCAAGGGGCTTGAGGTCATTCCCACGCGTGACAATCCCGCTCTGACCGCTCTCGCCGCTCTTCGCCGCGCCTACTGGCAGATCGATGCGGCCTCGATTCAAAAGCTGATGCCTCTTTTTGAAGAACCACCGATCGTCGGTCCGAATATCATGATGCGTCTGGAAGAAAGTCGCGCAGGATCGGATAGCCCCCGCACGGCCTTTATGATCGACAGCATCATCCTCGGCAATCGCCTGAAGACGGAAGCCTGGAACGCCGATACTGCGAAAGTCGCCGGTGAATACTTCGATCGCTACAAAGGCAAGGCCACCGAACCTTTCCGCCCCCTTCTTTTGAAGCGCTGCGAATCGAGCATCCTCGTGAGCATCGATCGTCATCTGAAGGCCCAGGAATACGTGAACGTGATCACGATCATCGAAAGCCTGCCCAAGAGCATGGACGAGCTGAAGAAGACCACATCCGTGAGCTGGGCCGCCGCCGAATCCTACCGCCGCATGAAGCAGCCCTTGGCCTCGCTCCCATACTATGAGAACGCGGCGAAGACCACGGATAACAAACCCGATCAGTTCCGCGCCTGGTTCTGGCACATGCAGGCCGCCATGAAGGGCCTCGATAACGAGACGGCTCGTAAATCCGGCAAGGACGTTCTGGATCGTCTGCAAAAGAATCTCGCGGTATCCGATCGCAATGCGTGGGAAAGCTGGAAGTCCCTGACGCCTGATGAGAAAAACACGATCTTCGCGGAAATCAAGGCGGATCTGGAAGCGAACCTGACGGCACCCCAGCTGGTCCGCACCCCGCCGAAGATCCTTCTGGAAACCTGGAATCAGCAGCTCGCGACGGAAACTCCGACATCGGGCGCAGCCGTCGGCAACACCAGGGCTGAAGGCCAGCCCACGGCACGGATGATTTATCTCTTTGCCGACCTCAGCAAGCGCTTCGAGCAGCTCAGCATGGATTCCGAACGCAAGGCTTCCAAGCAGCTTCTCAGGAAGATCAATCTGAAGTCCGCGCCACCTGGCAAGGATGCTCTTCAGGTCTGGACCAATGAACTCACAGCCCTTGCCGAAGAGCATCGCCGTAACAACGATTATCTGGAGGCCGGCCGACTCTATACCCTGACCGGCACCGAAAACAATCAGTGGGAAGGTCGCGCCGAGGCTCTTTATAAAGGCGGACTCCTGCTCTACAGATCGGGCCGCCGTGACGAAGCCATGGCTGCCTTCCAAAAAGCCGCCGATGACGGCAACAACCTGTTGTATGCCGAACTTGCTAAGAAGCGTTTGGAGCAAATCCAAAGATAGGAGTGTCCTGATGAACATGAAAAGCAACAATGGTGCGATCGCTCATGATGTTGAGGAAAAAGTCAGTTCGAACGACTACCTCAACTACATGAAAGACAAACAGAGTCGCGAAAAGCAGCAGCAACAGCAGAAGCCGGCTGCCGCTCCCGCGCCTCAGGCCAATTTCATCTTTGCTGATGAAAAAATGCTGCGCATTCGTGAAATCATCAAACAGATCGCGGACGCCAACGTCCCTGTGCTGATCACCGGCGAATCCGGAACCGGCAAGGAAGTGATTGCGCGCATGATCCATATGAGCAGCAATCGCAAGGCTGATCCCTTCGTGGCGATCAACTGCGCGGCCCTGCCTCCCAATCTTCTGGAAAGCGAGCTTTTCGGCTTTGAAAAAGGCGCTTTCACAGGTGCTCACCAGCAGCACATCGGCAAGTTCGAGCAGGCCAACGGCGGCACGCTGCTTTTGGATGAAGTGACCGAAACCGATCAAAACCTCCAGGCCAAACTTCTGCGCGCTCTGCAGGAGCAGGAAATCGAGCGTATCGGCGGCAACGGCCCGATCAAGGTCAATACCCGCATCATCGCGACGACCAATCGTGACATCACCCGTTCGGTGAAAGATGGCCGCTTCCGTCAGGACCTCTTCTACCGCCTCTACGTGATTCACCTGGAAATTCCGCCCTTGCGCGAACGTCCCAAGGATGTGGAAGTTCTGACCCGTCACTTCCTGAAGGCCTTCAGCACCCAATTCAAGGGCGAGGCCGCCACGCTCACCGCGGATGCGATGCAGAAGCTTCTGAAATACACCTGGCCCGGCAACGTGCGCGAACTCCAGAACGTGATCCAGCGCGCGGTTCTGATGGCCTCGGGCAACACCATCACCGCCAAGGAATTCGTCCTTGAGCAGAAGAAGGTGGATGACGATCTGGAATGGGTCAAGCACCTGCCGATCGGCCGCAAGATGCAGGAAGTGGAAACCCAGTTCATTCTGGAAACGCTTCGCACGCATAACGGCAACCGCACGCATTCCGCGAAGACTCTGGGCATCAGCCTCAGGACCCTTCGCAACAAGATCAACGAGTTCAACCTCGAAGGTCTGGAAGTGCCCCAGCCCGCTTCAGGAAAAGCGCTATGAGCAGCTTGATTGGGGGCATGTTCACCCGCGGCGACCAAATAAAGATGGCGGCGCTGGATATGCGGCTGGAACGGCAGAACGTGCTGAACGGCAACATCGCCAACGCTGAAACCCCTGGTTATCGCGCTCTCGGCTATGACTTTGAAGAACAGCTTCAGGCTCTGGCAGGCGGTGATGAGGAATCCATGCCGATGAAAGCGGCCGATCCGCGGCACTTCCGCAGTGATCTGGTCGAGGCGGACGGCACCCTTCAGGCTGAAGTCTATGTTCGTCCCACCGAAAGCGTCGGGCAGGACGGCAACACGGTGGATGTGGATAAGGAAATGGGCGACATGGCCCAGAACCAGATCCTCTATAAGGCCACAGTGGAATTGATCAACAAGAAACTGGCGACTCTGAAATATGCCATCGCCAACGGAGGTCAGGTATGAGTTTCTTTAAGGCCATGAATATCAGTTCATCCGGCTTGGCAGCTCAACGCATTCGCATGAATGTCCTGTCATCCAACCTTGCGAATGCCAACACCACGCGCACACCGGAAGGTGGACCTTATAAGCGCGAGGACGTGGTCTTTGCGGCCAACCCGGCCAGCGGCAGCCCCTTCGAAGGTTTTTTGGATGAAGATACCGGCACGCAGCTGAAAAAGGTGCAGGTCGTCGATATCCATAAGGACACCAAGGCTCCGCGCATGGTTCTCGATCCTTCGCATCCCGATGCGAATGCCGACGGCTATGTGGCGATGCCCAATATCCAGGTGATGAGCGAGATGGTGAACATGATCGCCGCCACCCGTGCCTTTGAAGCCAATACAACGGCTTTGAATGCTTCCAAGAGCATGGCGAATACCGCCATCGAAATCGGTCGCGTCTAATAGGAGCCTTGAGCGATGCAACGCATAACATCATCGCTGCGCTTCGGCAGTGAAATCCTCGGCGAGCTGCGCGATCTGAAAGCGCAGAAACAATTCGAAAGCGCCGGTCAGGGTGAAGAAAAGCCGAAGACGAGTTTTATGGATCATCTGAAAACGGCCGTCGAGGAAGTGAACCAGGGTCAGATTTCGGCGGATAAAAAAGCCACCGACCTTGCCAATGGCAAGGATACGAATATCCACGAGACCATGCTGGCCGCTTCGCAAGCCGAACTGTCTTTCAACCTGATGGTGCAGGTGCGGAATAAAGCCCTGGAAGCCTATCAGGAAGTCATGCGCATGCCTGTTTAATCTGCTGTTGAGGGGTGACCGTGGAAAGAATGAATGACTTTTTCAGGAACCTCAGTCAACGCCTGGGGGGCTTTTGGCAGTCGCTGAATGGCCCGAAGAAAATCGCGGTCATGGCCGCGGTCGCGCTCCTGCTCGGCGGCCTTATTTCGCTCTTCTTCGTGGGCGATCGCACCGAGATGGCCTATCTCTATCCCAATCTCTCGGAAACCGACAACAACGAAATCGCTTCGGAACTGCGCAAGCAACGCGTTTCGAACTTCATCATCGACGACAAAGGCATCAAGGTTCCAGCGGAACAGGTGATGCCTTTGCGTTTGAAATTGGCCCAGGAAGGCCTGCCGACCCGCGGCATGATCGGCTGGGAGAAATTCGACGATCAGGATTTTACGCGAACCGAATTCGAGCAGAACATCAATCGGCTGCGCGCTATCCAAGGCGAGCTGGCGCGAACCATCAGTTCCATTGAAGGCATCACCTCGGCACGCGTGCATATCGTGATGCCCAAAAAAGCCCTCTTCCAGGAAGATGAGCAGGAACCCACGGCCGCGATCTATATCAAGGTTCAACGCGGCAAGGAACCGAGCCAGAAGCAGATTCGCGGCATCACCCATCTCGTGTCCCGCTCTGTCGAAGGCATGAAGCCCGAGAAGGTCACGATCATCGACCAGGAAGGCAAGATGCTGACCAAAATCGAGTCCGATGATCCGACGACCAAGCTCACTCAGGAAATGACCTCCTATCGCCGCACCATCGAAGCGGAGATGACCAGTAAAATCAAAACTCTGGTAGGCCGCATCGTCGGCCAGGATCGCGTCGATGCCAAGGTCGATGTCGATGTGGACTTCACCCAGGAAGAGCAGACCATCAATGATATAGATCCGGATAAGGTGGTGGTGATTTCCTCGAACGTCAACAATCAGGAAATGGCCGGCAATGGCCTGAATCCCACGGGCATTCCCGGCGCCAAATCCAATGTTCCTGGTGAGCAGGAGGATCTGGCCGTCAACTCCAATTCCACCAAAAGCAAAAGAGCCAGTGAGCGGGTCAACTATGAAGTTTCGAAGACCAAACGTCACAAGGTTCTTCCCGTGGGTACGATCAAGCGCATTTCCGCGGCTGTGATCGTCGATGGAACACAGATCTATCCTTCCGATGGAACCGCCCCTGAATTCCAGGCGCGCGCACCCGACGAAATGCGCAAGATCGAGGACCTCGTGCGCTCCGCCATCGGCTTCAAGGATGGCCGTGATGAGGTGAAGGTTCATAACCTGATGTTCGAACTCGCGGCGACCCAGGTTCAGGCCATCAAAGAGAAAAAGCAGGAAAACCGCAAATACATCTCGACCCTGGTCGTGTCCTCGGTCATCGCCCTGGCCCTGGTCTTCTTCTTCGCCTTCATCGTCCGTCCTTACTTCCGCTGGCTGTCCTATGATCCCGAGCGGAAACGGAAAGAGGAGATCGTCGAGGAATTCAAGCCCGACTTGGAGATGGGCGGTATCCAGAACGTGCAGGTGAAAGAGGACGTGCCCTTCGAGAAGCTTTCGCCGCAGGAACAGATCCTTTATCTGGCCAAGCATGAGCCGGCCCGGACCACGGAAGCTCTGCGGATACTCCTGAACCCGCATCAATCGTCTCACTGAGGTTTGAAGCATGCTGAATCAGGCCAACAATCGCAGCCACGGGCGCTTCATCAAAAAGGATGATCCTGTGCGCAAGGTGATGAACATCAGTGAATTCAATCTGATGGAAATCTGCGACAAGCCCGTGACCTATCATGATAACGCCAATGCCAATATCATCCATAACCGCCTTCACGCGGAAGAGGAGCTGGCCGAAGGCGTACGGGATTCCTACGAAATCAATATGAGCTTCCCGCACGAACTGCGTCCGGTCATTCGCCCTCTCGACTTCACCGAAGAGTGGAAGAAGCAGAAAAAAAGAATGGCCAACCGGCATCACCGGCTGGAAGAGGAAGAGGAATTCGAGCTGGATGTGACCAGCCTTTTGAAAGAGAACAAGATCGACTTCAAAAAGGCGACCTTCAGGGTCATTGAAACCGCGATGCCGCAGCAGAAAAAGGATGTGAAGGAAGCCAAGCCGGCCGTAAACCTTTTCCCGCAGGCCATGCCGGTGAAGGCCAATGTCGAAGCCAAGGCCGCAGCTCCTGCGCCTCAACCCGCGCGTCCCGCGGCGCAAAAAGCTCCCCCGCCGCCTGCACCCGAGCCGACGCATCATACGCAGGCCGATGCCGATGACTTTGTTCCCTATGCCCCGACCCGCGACCGGGCGAATCCCGAAGCCCAGGTGCAAAGAATGGAGCCGCCGAAGCTGACCGAAGAGGAAAAGGAAACGCTGCGCAATGAAGCGCGGGCTGAAGGTTATCAGCAGGGCTTTCAGCAGGGCGAGGAAAAAGGCACGCTGAGCGCCCAGGACAAAATCACGGCCATCACGGATGAACTGGCCAATATCATGGAAAATCTTCAGGGCATGCAGAAATCCATCCTGACCCATGTTCAGGAGAATTTTCTCATGATCTGCCAAAGCTTTCTGGAAGCGCTTTTGCACCGGGAGTTCAAGGTCAATCCTGAATCCTTCGGCGCTGTGATCGAACGGGCCATCTCGGATGCCCTGCCGGATGATGAGTTCATCATTCATGTGAGCCCCCAGGCTTTTCAGGATCTGAGCAACTGGTCGAATCCCGAAATGCGCCGCCGTCTGCGGGTGGATGACAAACTGCAGAATGACCACTTCCGCGTCGAAGGCAAGCACTCCGTGATAGACGGGGATCTGCCGAAAGTGATTCGCGACCTTTTGGATCAGGCGGATATTCAACTGTTTGAAAGCAAGGAAAAGGCGGGTTGATGCAAGACCTCCGGAATCTCAGGCGTCTCGACGCTGGCCATCTGAAGGCCAGCTTTCAGTCCATTCCCTGGTCCTTTCACGGGAAAGTCGCCGAAATCGTCGGCACCCTGATCGAAGCCACCCTTCCTGGCTGTCACATGGGGTCCATCGTCAGCATCAAAGCGAGCGATCGCAAGGATCCCATCATTGCCGAAGTCGTTGGTTTCCGGCGCGATCGGGTTCTGCTGCTCCCCTATTCGCATTTGAATGGCGTCTCGCCAGGATCAACGATTCAAACCGTGCGTTCCTTTACGCAGGTGCCCGTCGGTGATTATCTTTTAGGTCATGTTATAGATGCCTTCATGAATCGACTGGACGGCGGGGATCTGTCCGCGCCGGAAACCAGCGAACTCTTCGACATTGATGCACCCGCACCCAATCCCATCGAAAGGGCGCGCATCGAACGTCCCTTGAGCCTTGGCATCCGCGCGATGGATGCGCTTCTGACTTTCGGTGAAGGGCAAAGGATAGGTATCAGCGCCGGATCAGGCGTGGGGAAATCCGTGCTGATGGGCATGATCGCCAAGCACAGTGAGGCCGATGTGAACGTCATTGCCCTGATCGGTGAACGGGGTCGTGAGGTCCGTGAATTTATCGAACGCGATCTGGGTCCCGAGGGTCTGCGGCGTTCCGTCGTCGTGATCGTAACTGGCGATCAATCGCCCCTGATGCGGATTCGCGGAGCCAAGCTCGCGCAAACCATCGCCGAATATTTTTCCGCGCAGGGTAAACGCGTGATGCTGATGGTCGATAGCCTGACCCGCGTAGCGATGGCCCAAAGGGAAATCGGCAACGCCGTCGGCGAACCACCGACGACCAAAGGCTATACACCCTCGGTCTTTTCCCTTTTGCCGAAGCTTTTGGAACGTGCCGGCCCGCAACCCCGGGGCCATGGACCGATCAGCGGTCTTTATACGGTGCTGGTCGATGGTGATGATTTCAATGATCCCATTGCCGATGCGGTGCGCTCCATTCTGGACGGTCATATCAACCTGACTCGTGAACTCGCGATGAAGGGGCATTTCCCGGCCATCGACATCACATCGAGCGCCAGTCGTGTGATGACCGATATCGTCTCGCAGGGCCACTGGCAGCAGGCGAATTATTTCCGTGAACTCCTTGGTGTTTATAACAGCAGCCTCGATATGATTCAGATCGGCGCCTATCATCCCGGCACCAATCCGAAACTGGATGAGGCCCTGCGCATTATGCCTCTCATGGAAGCCTTCCTGAAGCAGGGCATCCTTGAATCGACGCGCATGGACGATGCCATGACCGGACTCCGTCGCGTGCTCTCGGGCATGCCGCATAAAGGTAACTAAGCATGGCTGATCCGAAGCAGAAGATGAAAAAGATTCAGCCACTGATCAAGATCCGCAAACTTCAGCTGGATCAGGAGACGGCTCTGCTCAATCAGATTCAATTGAAACGTGAAGAGGCGACCCAGGCCCTGATGCAGTCCCAGCAAACGTATATCGAGGGCGTGGAGAAGCTGAATCAGGAGCGCCAGAGTTCCGAACGGAAGATGCTGTCCGCCCTGGAGCACGGCGTGGATTACGCCAAGGCACAGTGGTATCAACGCCTCATGGCTCTTCGGGCTGTGGAAGAGGAGGAGCGCCTTCAATTCCGTCAGGTCACGGAGGCCCAAAAGCGCATGAAGATGCTGGAGCACCTGGACGAACGCTATCTTGAGCAGCATATCAAGCAGATGAATGTCCAGGAACAAAAGCAGATTGATGAGTTCGCCATTTCCATGAATCGGCGCAAAGCACAGGAGTGAGCCATGTCAACCGCCGCTCATCTTTTGACCCGTTATAGTATCCCGTCCATCATCCTTCTGAAGGTGGCTGTCATCAGCTACATCATGATCGGTGATAAGAAAATGTTCAGCTTCGGTGATAAACCCCTTTGGGGCCAAACCGAGAAAGCTGCGGCGCCTCTGGATGCTCCGGCGCCCGTCATCGCCGCTGTGGATCCTGAAGAGTCGGAAGCCGTCGCGAAAAAGCGCCGCAGTTTTCTGGATGATCTTTTGAACCTGCCCAAGATCAGCACCGAGGGCATGGACAAGGATGAAGTTGGCCGCTACTTCACCATGCTGGAAAGAAAGCAGAGCCAGATTGAAAACCGCATCCATATTCTGACCACGCGGGAAGAGCAGCTCAAAAACCTGGAAAAGTCGGTCGATGAGAAGATCAAAAAACTGGAAGACGAGATGATTTTCTTCCAGCAGACCATTCAGAAGGAAAAGCAGCTGCAGGGTGAGCGCCTCGACAAACTTGTCGAATTCTATCAGAAAATGGAAGCCAAGAAGGCCGCTGCCGTCTTTGAAAAACTTGACAAGGACCTTGTGGTTTCGCTCTTCAATCGCTTTCCCCAGAAGCAGACCACGCAAATCCTCGCGCTCATGAATCCCGATCGTTCCGTGGAACTTTCGGAATACTATGGCCGCATCAAATCCGCGAAGGAATACGAACTGCTGAAGGAAATCAACGTCGCTCTGCGCGGCCAATTTGAAGAATGCAAAGGCCTGCCTAAAAACGTACCCTGAACTCTTTCCTTGTCCCCGCGCGTCGTCCGTGGCATATTTGCAGCCCATCGCATTGAAGGCGCGCGCGAGGTTACGAATGAAAATCATATTCATGGGTTCACCCGAAGAAGTTGTGAGTCCTCTGCGGACTTTAATGGATCATTGCCGCAGCGGCGCTACGGATGAACTGCTGGGCGTGGTCAGCCAGCCCGCGCGTCCAGCCGGACGCAAGCAGGTTTTGACCGATCCTCCTGTCGCTGCCTTTGCCAAGGAACAGGGACTGACGGTTTGGCAGCCGGAAAAAGCCAGCGCGGCTGATTTTCTGGACGTCCTGCGGCAGGCGGCTCCTGACGTCATCATCACCGCGGCTTACGGACAAATTCTGAGCGACAATTTCCTGAAAATCCCGAAGCGGGCCACGATCAATATCCATCCCTCGGCTCTGCCGGCCTATCGCGGCGCGACACCTGTGCCGGCAGCCCTGCTCGATGGGCTCACGGAAACAGCCGTGTCGATTCTTTTCACAGTCAAAGCCCTGGATGCCGGCAACATCATTCTCCAGGAAAAATTTGCGATTGAACCGCAGGAATACGCGGCCAGTCTCACGAGTCGCCTTTTTGCCGCGAGTGGCCCCATGCTGCTCCAGGCTCTTGATAAGCTGCGCGATCCTGACTTCACAGGCACGCCACAGGATCCCAGTGCTGTCACCTTCTGTAAGAAAATTGCGAAGACAGACGGTCAGATCAACTGGGGACAAGCTGTGGATAAACTTGTGAATGAATTTCGTGCGTATAAGCCCTGGCCCGGTTCCTTCTGCTTTTGGCAGGATGCGCGCGTTGTGATCGAAGATCTGGAACAGGCCGGAGGCGACGTTCCCCAGCTTGAACCCGGTGTCTTCCGCCTAGATCGCAAGTCCAAGGCGCTTTTGGTCGGAACCGGAACGCATCCTATCTGGATCAGGCAGCTGAAACCCGCTGGCTCCAAAACCGTGGACGCTTTGTCCTTCTGGAATGGCGCACGGCTTAAGGATGAGGGGAGATTTCACTGATGGTCTCTATCCCACGCAAACGAGTCGCATTGGCCTTATCAGGCGGTGGCCGAACTTTGAAGAATCTGATCGCCCAGGAACATACCCGGGCTTACCGTATTGCTGGGGTCATCAGCTCGCGCGAGGACTGCCCTGGGGTCGAGATCGCCCATGAGCTGGGTCTGCCGGTCTTCGTCGGAACTTTCGGTAAAAGCGCAGTGCCGACGCTGGTGGAGGACCTTCATCAATGGCTGCGTGATGAAGAGATTGATTGGATCGCGCTTGGCGGCTTTTTGAAACCTTTTCCCAGCATTCCCGGCTACGAGAATCGGGTGATCAACATTCATCCCGCCCTCCTACCGGAGTATGGTGGCAAGGGCATGTATGGGATGCATGTGCACCGCGCCGTGCATGCGAACAAGGAGACTGTGACAGGAGCCAGCATTCACTTTGTGAATGAGCATTACGATGAAGGCTCCATCATCGCTCAGATCCGGGTGCCGATCGCCGGACTTTCTGATCCCGAGGCCATTGCCTCCAAGGTCTTCAGCAGTGAATGCCGGCTTTATCCGGAAGTGCTTGATCGTTTGTGTCGAGGTTCGCTACCCTTGGCCGATGGAACCATTTTCACGATGGAGGCCTGATTATGCGAGGCGAACAACTGAACGATCAAAATTTCCTGGAAAAAGTCTATCGTTTTGAAGACCGCCAGGCCGGTGTGAGCCTGATCTTCAACCCGGATGAGAATATCTTCACCTACAATGCCTATTGTTTGGAAACCCATATCATGAAAGAATTATTCACTGTTGAGCAGGAATATCTTGAAGATGCGCTCGATCTGATCAACGCCGAATTCGGGAGTTGGGAGCTTGTTGACCTTTCTGAAAAAAGTTCGGGTTGCGGGAGTTGCGCGGCGAAATAATTCTTTCATGCCTATCTCCTGGCTTTTGGGATCTCTTCTCATCAGCCCTTCTCTTTCCGCAAAGGAGGCCGCAGCGCCTCCGCCCCAGTTGCCTCAATGCGATCTCATCTCCAAAGGCCCTGGCGTCGCTCTGCAAAACCAGGAAATCCTGCTTCACAACTTCCTGAATGAGTTCCTTGAAGCCATCCGCAAGGATGAGTGGAATAAGATCGAAGGCCTCTTTCATCCGCGTGCCAAGCGAACCAAGGATATCGGCGATAAGATGAAGGCGATCCTTCAGAATCGTTACGATGCTCCATGGCAGTTCTCGGTCTTTCGCGTCTGGCGCATCAAAACCCCGAATGCCCGCAAAGCTATCCTGGATTCCTGTCCGGATGCCAGCGGCGCTCACATCATTGCGCAGAACGGGTATGAAACGCAGTATATGGTCTGGCTGCAGATCATGGGACAGAATGAACTCGGCCGCATCATGCTCGCCGTGGCCCCTGATAAGGGCCGCATGTATGCAACCGCGCTCAGGCTCCAGCAATGGACCCAGCAGGGCGAGGATGCAGAAGTCTGGGTGCAGCGCGCGGAGGAGCGATTCAAAGCCGACCAGAAGATTGCTGCCTACATGGCCCTCGACGTCGCCCAGAAACTTCTCGCCGGTGAAGATCTTTTGATCTATCCCCGCCAGCGTCAAATCCTTGACGTTCGCAAAGGGATCATATCGCAGGCAGAGCTGGTCAAGAATGCGAACGAGAGCATGAACATCAAGACGATCGCTTATGTCGGCAGTCTTCTGACCAAGGAAGGTGTGGGCATCCTGATTCGCGAAGTCATCGACAAGCAGGAAGTCACGAGCATACTGCAGGAGCGCTGTAAAAGCCGCGCCGAAGGCCTGATCAAGATGGGCTGGATGATTCCAGGCAAGACAGGTCTGCGTTGTAATTACATTTTTCCAGGGATGGATCCGGAAAAGGATTCGCAAATGGGCGGTTTCTATTTCGCGCCCGAAGACTTAGCAAACACCAAAAAATAATATCTTTCCTCTCCACTCTTCGGACTGAGAAGGCTCCCTTCCCTGGGAGCCTTTCTTATTGTGGTAAACTATTTTTAGAGCTTCCACGCCCCATCTGAAAGTGATAAAGCCGTTTCAACGGCCTACCTATCTCCATGTTTGAGGTTCGCTGTGCCCAGCAGTGCATTGCATAAGTTACAGTCCTTTCATCAGGAACTTTATCAGCATGCGATTCAAGCGACGCAGCATATCACTTCGATGAATACAGCGGAAATTTTCGCTTATTCCCGCAACTTTCAGGCGTCGTTGCCATCGACATGGCTGCCCAGCAGCATTGATGAGGTGGCTGCGCGCATTACCGCGGCGCATATCACGCTGTTCGGTGACTTCCACACCTTGCGGCAATCCCAACGTGGATTTCTCAGGATTCTGCGCCACATTCGGAGTCGCGAACCAGGCCGTCCCCTGATGGTGGCGCTGGAAATATTCAATGCCGAAGATCAACCTGCGATCGACGAGTTCCTGGCCGGACGTTTGCCGGAAGACAAATTCCTGAAGCGCATCGACTATCATAACAAGTGGGGTTTTCCCTGGGAAAACTATCAGCCGATCGTGGCTTTCTGCGCGCAGCAAGGCATCCGCGTCTCGGGCATCAATTCGCAGTTCGACACCCCGAATCGTTTGACAAGGCGCGATGCCTTTGCGGCGAATATACTGAATGAATGGGCAGAGAAAAATCCACAGCAGCTCTGCCTTTGCCTGATTGGTGAATATCACCTGGCAGACCAGCATCTTCTGGCTCATTTAAACCCTGGCATCAAAACGGTCCGCGTGGTCAATAATATCGACGATTACGCGTTCAGCTCCAAAAAGCTGCCCACAGAGAGCACCGACTATCTGCGGCTCGCGCAGGATTTTTTCTGCGTTCTGAATACGGCGCCCTGGATCAAATGGCAGTCGCTCGCGATGTGGGAGGAGTTCCATGCGAGCTGGGATGGAACCCATGGCGATGATTTCGACCTTTATACCGAGCATCAATACGACTTCGACTATCAGCTGCTGCATATTCTGAAAGCCTTGAATCAGTTCATGGGTTTGAAGGTCAATACCAACGATCTTTCGCACTTTGACCTTTACATCAAACCTGACAAGGCCACGCGCAGCTATATCAAAGCCAAACTGAAACTCACGCGCACGGAACTTTCCGCGGCCGAGCGGCGCTGCGAATTGGATGGCTTTGCCTACTTCAGCCCCTCGGGAACTGTGCTCCTGCGTGAACCCAGCATCAATCGCTTTGCCGAAATCGCCGGCTTCTACCTTTACGATATGCTCCAGGCACCTCGGCGTGAAGGACGACTGAACTTCATGCAAAGGATTGAAAGACAGGCCTGCGGAACCCTCGCGGCTTCCATCATGAATCCAAGGCGTCCGCGCGTCTCCGAGGAAGGCGTTGACCTTCTGCGGAATCCCGAACGGATTCTGGAGGATCTGTCCCGACTTCATGAGAAAGACAAGCACCAGGACTTTGGCCTGAGCCGTCACCTCGGGGAGTATCTGGGTTCGGAAATCTTTCAGCGGCTGGCGCTGGGGGAAGGTCAGCATCTGGAGGAGAATCTGCGCCGCGTCTTCAAAAGCAATCTCCTTTCCATGCTGGAGATCTGCTCTATGGATCAGCGGCCTCAGGTCGCCTAGCTGGTTCAGAAGAGAAGGACATCGCCGCGTTCGGCGCCTTTTTGATCTTCAGCTTCCTCTTTCGTCCCGGGCTCGACTTCTTTCTTCAGCTTTTCGTCCGGCGTATCGAACACCAGGACTTCGCCTGCTTTGCTATCCTGCTTTTTCACGGACGTCGATTTCAGCTCGGTCGCGACCGGCGGATCATCGAAGGTCAATGTCGGAGGCGCCTGACGCGCTGGGGACGCCGAGCTCTTGGGCGCTGCAGACGGAACAAAGTCCTGGCCTGCCGCCATCTTCATCGGACGCTCATTCATACTGTCCGTGCTCAGCATACTGAGCTTGGTGACCATTTCCTCGGCCAGATTCGAAATCTGCCGGATCGGAACCACGGCCGCTTCGATTTCCTGCCGCGTAATATCCTGGAACTGCAGACTGAGAATAATCTGGTCGATGTTATGCGCCACGCTCTGGGAGCTGATGACCGACGAGTCGACCAGCTTCGAGAACACGGCTGTGGATTCGCGCGCGGTCTGAAGCAGTGACTTCACCGCTTTATCCACGCTATCCTTCTTGCTTTCCGTCTTGCTTCTGTTATCGATCAAGGATTTGGAAATGGCCTCGATCGAATCGTTCACCTTGCCGACGATCTGGGTGATGTCGTTGGACGCCTGATTGGTCCGATCCGACAGCTTCCTGACTTCCTCGGCAACCACCGAGAAGCCCCGACCATGCTCGCCGGCACGCGCAGCTTCGATCGCCGCGTTCAACGCGAGCAGGTTGGTCTGATCCGAGATGTACTGGATATCTTCGGTGATCTTGTTGATGGTCGCGGTGTTTTCCAGGATGGCCTGGATCGACTGCGAGAAGTGCAGATTGAGTTTGCCGTTTTCATCCAGCATGTCCGTCATTTCCTGAAGCAGTTTCAGTGCGACGGAAATCACGCCGGACAGCGAAAGTTTTTCCTCATCATCGCTTTTGCCGAGGCTGCCCGAGAATTGCTTATTGATCTCGTTGGATTCAGCCAGGTGCTCCTGGGCTTTTTCATAAATGGAACGAACCTTGTCACCGATCTCGATGGCCGAGGTTTCCGTGTGTTCGATGACGGCGGACATCTGCTTTTGAATCGTGGGCACGAGACCGAGGATATGCCGCAGAAGTTTTTCCTGGGCCGCAAGATGCTCGTCACGCTCCGAGAGATGCGACTGAAGCTGGCGGATTCTCTCGTTCTGCTTCACGGCCTCATCATTATTGCCGGGCTTACTGAGACGCTCGCGGTGGCCTTCGATCTCGACTTTCAGATCATTCAACTGGACGCGAATATTGGCAAGGTCGGAGTTGCGTTCGCCGAGCTGCACGCGCAGGCGGTTGTTTTCAATCTCCAGCTCTTTGAGCGCCGTCTCCAGTCCGCTCTTGTCCAGCGAATGCTTTTTGTCGAGGTTATTCTTCAGAAGAACGAGCTTCTTTTCGGCAATGCGATCCACCTTGTCGGTGGCCGTTTGCAGCTCCAGATGCAGCCTTTGGATTTCGTCGGCATCGCCTTCGTCTTTCTCAGGCGCAGCGTCCTTGGTGCTGAAGGCCTGGAACACGACAAACGCCCAGAGCACAGCGGCCAGGAGCGGCACGACGAAGCCTTGAAATTCGATCACGGAAGAAAACCCTATCGCTGCTGCGGGCAGTGTGGCCAGCGCGGCTACAACCAGGGGATCTTTGAAAAACCTCGACATAACATCATCCCTTCGCTCGTAACGAAAAAGAGCCGAGTTCAGTAAGTTCATCGGTCGCTCAGGTTAATTCTTGAATTCTTTCCAAGGCTTGGATGGGAGCGTGGGCGGCGGCTGGGTCAAGATCACAGGACTTTTGTCGGACTTTTTGCGAATGATCAATTCTGCCAAAGGTTTTCCAACTCGGTGGGCTGCACCCGGAGGCGACTCTGCGCATAGCGAACCTCGGGGATTTCTGCACCGCCTTTGGTGGTCAGGAGCTTCCAAAGCGCGACGGCCGATTCCTTATCACCCTGGGCGTTCGACTCCTCCGCAACGTGCCAGATGATGGAGGCCGTCATCGCATTGAAGGGAATATAATCGCGTTTCAGATAACGCTGCGCCAGCTCGCTGATGGCGCCCTTGTTCATATCGAGTTCCAGTTCCATCAGGGAATAGGCGCAGTTGGTTTCAAAACGCAGAAGGTCTTTCAGGCTGCCATCAATAAAGCGCGTGGCAGTGCGCTGCACGGCCATCCGCTCCCGCAGGCGATCATGGGTTTGAATCTTCTGCAGCATCGGATAGACGATATCACAGCCGATCGACACGTCGTCCTCCACCCACTTCAGGCCCAGAGCCAGGATCCAGGGATAGTGCTCAAAGCCCTGCTTATGATTGATGATTCGATGCAGGTAAAGGCGGACGCGATCCTCGAGCGGGATATACATATCGAGCTTTTCGAGCTCCAGGGCCAGCTCACGATTGCGCTGCACCCAATGATCCTTATCCTTGCCCTCGGTTTGATCGACCAGCTCCACCAGCACCGAAGCGAGCTGCAAAAGACCCAGTTCGTTCATGCGGCTCTTTTCGAAAACGGGCAGAAACTCCTTGGCTTTTCCGGCCTGATTGATCTCGGCATAGGCTGCGAAGAGCCGCGTCGCGAGTTTCTCGTTGACCTCGGGAAACAGATAGGACCGGGTTTTTTCGAAGAATTGCACGGCACCAAAGATGTCCCCGGCTTTGAAGTAATCTTCGATCTTGCGGGACTGAACTTCGCGCACAGGCTCGACCAGCTTCTGCAGAAAAGCCGAATTGGGATAATTCTGCGCGAAGGCCCGCACGCGCTCGACCATTTCCGGCGTGCGTTCGTGCTGGGCATACGAGGCCGTTTCACAGGTCCAGGCCATTTCCTGGGCCGGAGGCGGGATCACATCCGCCTGGCCTTTGAGTTCCTGAAGCAGCTTACGAGCATGAAGGATGTTGTTGCCTTCGTATTCGGGAAGCTCCAGACAGGCGAGGCGAATCCTCGCGAAGTTAGCTGTGACGTGCCCACGAAATTCCTGTCCATGCTGAAAGTAGCTGAGACGGGCCTTTTCATAGTTCTTGGTGGCCAGCCAGGTATCGGCGATCCTGAGGCTGGCCAGGGCCTGCATATTGGTATCAAGATCCTCCACAGCCTGCGGCAAGCCAGCTGCCTGCAGCGCATACTGCATGGTCTTGCGCGCTTCTTCGAAACGGCCCAGCCAGAAAAGGGATTCCCCGCGCAGGATATACTGCGAAGGACGGATCTGATTCAGCTCGCGATCTATTTTGTTGGCCGCTGCGTAGACCTCTTCAGCCAGCTCAAAGTTGTTCAGATCATAATAGATATCACCGATGCGCGCGAAGATCGCAGCGGATGAAGCCGTATCCTCGTCCTGGCGCAGAGTCAGATCCAGTTCCTGCACAGCTTCCAGATAGGAGCGATTGCGGATATGCACCTCGGCCATCATGCGGCGCAGATCACGGCGGTATTCCTTGCGCCCGGTTCTGCGCAGAAAGTCGAGTCCATTCGCCACCGATCCCGAGACTCCGGCCCAGCGCTCATAATTGAAGTAAATAACGGATTGATTGTAGTAAGCCCGCGGGGAAACCCTTTCCAAAAGACCGTCGGGCAGATCCTTCTTGCGATCAAAAGCCCAGGCGAGGAAGGTCGTGGCATTCACAAAATCCTGCCGAACTTCCGGTACATCATACTTTTTGCCATTGGCCTTCCACTTCAGCCAGCCCTGATAGAGGAAGGACTGGGCAATGAAATAATCCGCCCGTCGGTGCGCTTCGTACTTGCGGCCATAGCGTGCGCGGCCGCTGAGCCAGGTCTTGCGGGCCTCATCGACATTGCCTTCCAGAAAGAGGACGCGGCCCCGGTTCATATGCTGATAGGCGCGTCCTTCCCCGGTCGTGGCCGGAAAATCCGCGCGCATGGCTTCGCTGTCAAATTCGGGGTTCATATCCAGATCAAAGCTGACCTTGGGCAGGGTCGAGGGATAACGCCAGAAAACTTCGGAGCTGTTCGACCGGGTTTCCTCTTTTTGCTCAAAGTCACCGACGAACATGAAATTTTTGATGATGCTGTCGGCCGAGCGTTCATAAATCTCGGATTTGGGGTCCTCTTTGGGGACCGGCGCGGGTTTGGGTGCTTTGCGCGCGAATGCGATCCCGCCGGCAAGCCCGAGGCCTGACAGGAGGAGGAGCGCTTTTTTAAGGGAAAGACCCAAATCCCTGCTTCCTTGTTCTGAAGGTTGCAGGACTGGTCGGCAGAAAATGCCGCAGACTCAAGGGGCCGTCGTCGCGGACTGGCGAAATACGGCAGCCTGGTATTCCACTACGGCTTGGGAAATGGCATCGAGAGACTCCTGCACCATCAAAGACTCACCGTTGGTAAAAAAAATGATGGTGTCCGGAACTGACTCGATATATTTGACGGTTTCCAGATTGATAAGGATTTTTTGCTGATCCAGCTTGGTCAGAAGTATCATCGCGGGTCCTTTCGCGGCAGGCTGGCTATGGCGGTCGTCTTGCAGTTATGGTAGTTTCGTCGGTCTTCGACCGTCAAGCTCCCCTATTTGGAGAATCCTTATATGCAATTAGACGTTCTCAATTCCCGCGCCAAAGAAGCAGCTACCAAGTACGATCGCGTGTGGAGGTTTCTTTGACGTCCCTAGCAAGCAATCCCAGCTGCAGGACATCGAAGCTGAAATAGAAGCCCGTCCCGACTTTTGGTCCAACCCCACTGTCTCGGCTCCCATCCTGAAGAAAAAACGCGCTTTGGAATTGGCTGTCAATCGGGCGAAAGTCCTGACGGCAACGCGCGACGATCTGAAGGCCGCTCTCGAATTGGCGGAAGAAGCCGGTGATGAAGAATATCTTCAGGAATCCGTACGCCTTCTCGAACTGCTTGAGAAAGAGCTGCAGGCCCTGGAAATCCAGAGTCTGCTCGGCGGTGAAGTCGATGGCAACGATGCAATTTTGACGATCAACTCGGGCGCCGGTGGGACCGAATCCTGTGACTGGGCGTCCATGCTGTTTCGGATGTACCTGCGCTATGCCGAACGCAAAGGCTGGGAAACCGAGATCCACGACGTTCAGGACGGCGACGAGGCAGGCATCAAGAGTGCGACGATCGAGGTGCGCGGACCTTACGCGTTTGGTCTTCTGAAAGCGGAATCGGGTGTGCATCGTTTGGTACGGATCAGTCCTTACGACTCCAACGCAAGACGCCATACCTCTTTTGCATCGGTCTATGTTTCGCCGATTGTTGATGACAATATTGAGATCACGATCGCGGACTCGGATCTTAAAGTCGATACCTATCGCGCATCCGGTGCCGGTGGTCAGCACGTAAACCGTACGGATTCTGCTGTCCGCATCACGCACATGCCATCAGGTATTGTCGTGGCCTGTCAGACGCAAAGATCGCAGCATCAAAACCGCGATCAGGCCATGAAAATCCTGAAGTCACGCCTCTACGAACGCGAACTGGAAGCCCGCAAAGCCGCGCAAGCCGTGGTTGAAGGCAACAAGAGCGATGTGTCGTTCGGCAGTCAGATTCGTTCCTATGTTCTGCATCCCTATAAACTTGTTAAGGATCATCGAACCGATCATGAATCCTTTGCTCCTGATGAAGTGCTCGATGGTTCCATCGACACCTTTATCAACGAGTATTTGGGGCAGCAGTACAAAACGCCTGCGGGTGAGTGAGCGGCAGCAGTCGACAGTCCACGCAGCACAAAGCGCGTCCGTCGACGGCAACGGGGGTCGCGCAACACCCACGTCACCCCCGAAGCTCACTCCGTCACCCCCGAAGCTCACTCCGTCACCCCCCGCAACGTGGGGGGCTGCATTTCCAGGCTTTTCCACCTTTTTTTTAATTTTTTCCAATTTTATCAAGTTCTCATGAGAACAGGTCCATACTTTCCCTCAGGAGTGTATGCAAGATAGCATTCTTCCAAAACATTTTTTGACTTACCCTATTTTCCCCGATATTCTTATATAAGAAAGCGGGACACCCACTCATTAAGCAGCAAAAATTAGATGGATGGCAGAAGGTGATCGAACAAGGCGCTTCAAAAAGTTGCCAGATGCTTCGGTTTATGCTTCCGTTATCTATCAGGACCTATGATTAGGGCAGCGACATCGTTCACTACCAGCGAGGGGCTAGCATGGATGCCAGCAAGATCATCAGCGCCATCACAGAACATGAATTTCATGATCAGTACAAGCAACTGCACTGGACGGGAAGCCTCAAAGAGTATTTGAACATGGTCATTGAGCGCCCAGCCATCGCCCGCACCGCTTTCCAACGCGTGTACGATATGATTGCCGGCTACGGTTATGAAACTTACAACGAGTACAAAAAAGAACTGTATCACTGGAAATTCTTCGATGACCCTTTTGAAAACGGCCGCGATGCCGTCTTCGGTCTCGACATTCACCTGAACAAACTAGTGAATGTGTTCAAGGCCGGCGCGCAGAAATACGGCCCTGAAAAACGCGTGATCCTTCTGCACGGGCCGGTTGGCTCGGCGAAATCCACCATCGCTCGCCTTTTGAAAAAAGGGCTGCAGCAGTATTCACGGACTGACGCAGGTGCGCTTTACACCTATTCGTGGATCGGCCTCGGCGATGTGCTCGGTATGGAAGACACCATGCCCTGCCCCATGCACGAAGAGCCGCTGCACGTCATTCCCATGGAACGCCGCCGCGCGGTGCTCGAGATCCTGAATAAAAACCGCGATCGCGCCGAAGCCGTGCACATCGAAGGCGATCTCTGCCCAGCCTGTCGCTTTGTCTATAACAAGCTGATGGAGCGCTACAACGGTGACTGGGAAAAGATGGTCAACAAGCACATCCAGGTTCGCCGCATGATTCTGTCGGAACAGGATCGTATCGGTATAGGTACGTTCCAGCCCAAGGATGAGAAGAACCAGGACTCAACCGAATTGACCGGTGATATCAACTACCGGAAGATCGCACAGTATGGTTCCGACTCCGATCCTCGCGCCTTTAACTTTGACGGTGAATTCAACGTCGCCAACCGCGGCATCATCGAGTTCGTCGAAGTTCTGAAGCTCGACGTGGCCTTCCTTTATGACCTTCTGACAGCAAGTCAGGAGCACAAGATCAAACCCAAGAAATTTGCGCAGACGGATATCGACGAGGTGATCATCGGTCACACCAACGAACCGGAATACCGCAAACTTCAAAGCAACGAGTTCATGGAAGCTCTCCGTGACCGTACTGTGAAAATCGACGTTCCTTACATCACGCGTCTGAATCGCGAAGTGGAAATCTACCGCAAGGACTTCAATGCCAAGACGGTACCGCATATCCATATCGCGCCGCACACGCTGGAAATGGCGTCGATGTGGTCGATTCTGACTCGTCTGGAAGAGCCGAAGAAGGCCAACCTTACGATCATGCAGAAGCTGAAGCTGTATAACGGCAAATCCATCCCAGGCTTTACCGAAGACAACGTCAAGGAACTGCGCAAGGAAACGACCCGTGAAGGCATGGACGGCATCAGTCCACGCTATATCCAGGATAAGATTTCGAACGCTCTGGTCGTGGACAAAGGCAACGGCTGCCTGAACCCCTTCATCATTCTGAATGAAATGGAGTCGGGTCTGAAAACCCACTCGCTGATCAAGGATGAAGAGACCCGCAAGCGTTACCGCGAGCTTTTGGCTCTGGTTAAGATGGAATACGAAGACATCGTGAAGCACGAAGTGCAGCGTGCGATCTCGGCTGATGAAAGTGCCATAGATAAACTCTGCGGCAACTACATCGACAACGTGAAAGCCTTCACCCAGAAGGAAAAAGTCAAGAATCCATACACGGGTGAAGCGGAAGAGCCTGATGAGCGCCTGATGCGTTCGATCGAAGAGAAGATCGACATCCCCGATTCCCGCAAGGACGATTTCCGTCGTGAAATCATGAACTACATCGGGGCCCTGGCTCTCGAAGGACGCGCCTTTGACTTCCGTACGAACGAGCGTCTGCACAAAGCCCTTGAGCTGAAACTGTTTGAAGACCAGAAAGACACGATCAAGCTCACCAGCCTCGTGTCCAACGTGGTCGACAAGGAAGCTCAGGCGAAGATTGATGTGGTCAAAAACCGTCTGATCAAGAACTACGGCTACTGCGAGATCTGCGCAACCGACGCTCTGGGCTTCGTGGCCAGCGTGTTCGCGCGCGGTGATGTGGTGAAGAAAGATAAGAAATAAGACCTAAGCCGGAGATGGGGGTGATTTTTGGCCATGAAAATGGAATCGGATCTCAACCGGTTCAGAAAAATCGTCCGTGGCAAGATTAAAAAAGAACTCCGGCGTTTCATTTCCAGTGGCGACCTTGTCGGTCGCCAGGGAAATAAACGCATTACCATCCCTCTTCCTCGCATCGACATTCCTCATTTCAGCTTCGGCAATCGGGAAAAAGGTGGAGTCGGTCAGGGGGATGGCGAAGTTGGTGATACAGTAGGCCAGGGTCAACCGCAGCCGGGTCAAGGCCAGGCTGGGGAAGGCGAAGGCCAGCATAGCCTGGAAGTGGATGTGACGCTGGAAGAACTCGCTCAGATCCTGGGCGAGGAGCTGGCGCTTCCTAATATCCAAAGCAAGGGCAAGGAAAACATCGAGGACAAGAAGTACAAGTACTCGGGCATCCTGAAGAAGGGTCCTGAGTCTTTGCGTCACTTCAAGAGAACGTTCAAGGAGGCGCTGCGCCGCAGCATTTCCAGCGGTGATTATGATCCGGATAATCCGGTCATCATCCCGGTCAAGGACGACAAGCGTTTCCGTTCCTATCGCATCACGCATGAAAAAGTCGCCAATGCGGTCATCATCTATATGATGGACGTATCCGGCTCGATGGGTGATGAGCAGAAGGAAATCGTCCGTCTGACCGCGTTCTGGCTCGATACCTGGCTGAGCACGCAGTACAACGGCCTCGAACGCCGTTACATCATCCACGACGCCACCGCGCGGGAAGTGGATTCGGATACCTTCTACAAGACCAAGGAATCGGGCGGTACCCTGATCAGTTCGGCCTATAAACTGGCTCTGAAATTGATCGAGGACGGCTTCAATCCTCATGAATGGAACATCTACCTGTTCCACTTCTCGGATGGTGACAACTGGTCGGGCAACGATACCGCGGATTGTATGAAGATCCTCGAATCGAGTCTTTTGCCGGTTTCCAACATGTTCTGTTACGGTCAGGTGGAATCCCGCTATGGATCGGGCCAGTTCCTCCGCGATCTGCACAAACACTTCGGGGAAGCCAACGAAGGCATCACGACCTGTCAGATCAAAGACCGTGACGCGATCATGGATGCACTCAAGATCTTTTTAGGCAAGGGGAGGTAAGCATGGTCTACAACACCCAACTGACTCCCGAGCTGCGTGACCTGGCCGCTTCCATTCAGGAAGCCGCGAAGCGCGCAGGCCTGGATTTCTTTGAAACGATTTTTGAACTGGTTGACTACAAGCAGCTGAACGAAATCGCCGCCTATGGCGGCTTCCCCACCCGCTATCCGCACTGGCGCTTTGGGATGGACTACGAGCGTCTGTCCAAGAGCTACACCTACGGTCTGTCGGTGATCTATGAAATGGTGATCAATAACGATCCGTGCTACGCCTACCTTCTGCGCGCCAATAACATGGTTTCGCAGAAGACGGTGATCGCGCACGTTTTCGGTCACTGTGATTTCTTCAAGAACAACTACTGGTTCAGCAAAACCAATCGGAAGATGCTGGATCAGATGGCCAACCATGCCTCGGTGATCCGCCGCTTCATCGAAGACGTCGGTCATGACGAGGTCGAAGATTACATTGACTGCTGTCTGTCGCTGGAAAACCTCATTGATATCTATGCACCCTTCAATCAGCCCGCGCGGAACGTGACGCCAGCCAATTACGAAGATGAGACCGAGCACTATCGTGGCGAGCCCGTGCATAAGCTCACGTCCAGTAGAAAATACATGGACAGCTACATCAACCCGAACGAGTTTCTGGAAGGCCAGAAAGCCAAGAATGAAGAGAAGGCCAAGCGCAAAAAGAATTTCCCGGAACATCCCGAGCGCGATGTCCTGAAATTCCTTTTGGAATACGCGCCTCTCAACAGCTGGCAAAAGCGGGTTCTCGGCATTATCCGGGATGAGTCCTATTACTTCGCGCC
>NZ_DASTAT010000132.1 GCF_035712445.1 Oligoflexus sp.
GAAAAAATCAGGCGTTTTGGGGCGTCATGACTGGCAATGAACTTACTGATGTCAAGCTTTCCAAGCTGACCTTTAGCAAATTTGCTCGTGCCACAATCAAGAGTTCACAGAAGCAGGGAGACTATTTTCATTCAATTTGGGAGGACGAAGAGGATCGGCTCAACGTCGTATACATGGATGATGGCCTCTTTCAATTTATAGATGGCACGTGGCAGAGTACGAGACTGTTATCTCCTACTGAAGCCCTGGGTGATATTAAGACATACCGGGATCAATTCGGACATCTGTACACTTTAACCGTTGACGAAGTTTGGTTCCAAAAAAAGCCCGGCGATAGGGCCCGTGTTATCACAAAGACTGTGCCGAGCAATACTTTCAAGGGATTTTTCGAGTCTCTACCTGGTCACGTCTGGTTCTATAAATTCAACACCCAGGAAATTTTCGTGTCTACCTTTGGCCAGGTAACACGCTTCGAACTCGATAGCGATCATCTCGACCCAATTGTTGCCATGTTTTCTGTTCGCGGAGTACCCCATGTTGCGACTGCCAACAAGTTCTTTGGGCTTGTGGATGCCGACTTGGCGACTAAGCGATTTAGACCACAAAGCCCTGAAAATATCGGCCTAAAGGGTTTGGGAGATTCGAACATCATCGCATTTCAACAAGTTACGCCGGAACTTTTCTTAATCGACACGATTTTGGATGGCAAGAGAACGTACTGGTTATGGAACTCTGAAACCCTTGAAATAAGGGATATGGGATTGGGCTCCTTATGGATGCCTACCGCAGTCTATAAGACTGTTTTTTCAGTTTCGAATGAGGAATTTTATGTTGGAGATGACAATGAAATTTATCTGTCGAATAGGCTAAATCTGACGAAGGTGGTAGATGTCAGGGATCTGCGTGAATTTTTCAATTCACTTGAAACAACAATAGTATTCTATTATCGGGACAGAAAAGATCGACTTTGGATTGCTACACGCTACCCGAATGCTCTTTTGCGCTATGACCCTTAAAGAATGGCGGTTGGAACTTGCCAAAATTTTGGAGCTTCCGACCGCCAATTACTACCGGAAGGGACCCCGAAGGTCCCCTTTCGTTCCACTTTACGTCGATCCAAATCCCCGCAATAACTAAGCTAAAAAAATAATCTCAAGTTCAGACTCTATTCTGCCGATCTTGTGTGACGGGACCAGGGATCCACTTTCAATACTTATTCGAAGGTACAAACCATGATCAAGGCCGGATTGATTGCGATAAGCCTTATGCTGATGACGACGGCGTGTGGTGATTCCGAACCAGTGGCCACCAGCTATAAGAAAAGCATGGCTGCTCCCGCTGGTGCCGCTCCCGGAGCCGCAACCCCTGGCGCAGGAACTGGTGATGCCACCGCTTTGAAAGCGCAGGGCACAACCCTCTATAACGCAAAATGCGCTAACTGTCATGGGGCCCTCGCAGACTCCAAGAAAAAAGGGGCAACCTTGGCGCGCATTAAGGCATCGGCTACGATTTCTAGTCATTCCGGAACGGGTTTTCCAACGGCGGACACTGAATTCCAAGCTTTGGAAGCGGCTTTGAAGTGAATTGAAAATCCTTTGAAAAAACTGACCCGTTTTCCGCGAGGAGGACGGGTTTTTATTCAACAGTTACCGGGAAGAGCCAACGCGGGGCGCGGAAGAATTTGCCCCTGCGGTGACGAATGAGTGTGTGGCTACAAGCTTCTATCGGATTGTCTGCCAAAACTCCAGCGTTAATCTTATTATGAAACTTTGAGATTTGGCTGCTAGTAAAGGCCGACTCTCTGATCCTGGATATCGGCCGGGTTTGAGGCTAGTTACCTGAAATTTCAGGATTTATGCTTAGAACACCCACGCCTTTGACTCCTGCCGTGCGTTCGACGGCATTATTCCGCCACTCCATCCCTTCCTGATTATACTGAAGGCTGATGTTTTCGATGCGCCCGGCCGGGTCCTTATCGGTCGAGGTATCCTCGAAGGCGATGGCGAGCGTATTGAGGCGTCCATCGCTGTAGAGCATTTCAGAAGGGACCGGGAACATATCCGGGCTCAGAGGCACCCACATGCCCCGCTGCGGCCGTCCCCAGAAGCCTTTTTGCAGCCAGTTTTCATCACTGAGCCAGCGGCCTATCATCTGGCCATTCAGAAAGATCGTGGCCTTGGCGCCCTGACCTTTCAGATTCAGAACCAAAGGCGCCGCCCATTGCTCGGGCCGGGGCAGCTGGTCCTTGGTGAATTCGGTGCGGTACCACAGGATATCGCCCTTTTCGAGGGCGAGCGAGCGGCCATCGACCTTTTTCCAGGTCTCTGTATTGAATTCAGGACGGGCGTATCCGGCTCGTTCTCCGCCGAGCTGCGTTCCGACTTTCCATTGCGTCAGATCACGATTTCCGATCTGAGCCTTGCCATAAAGTCCTTTGAGTCCATCATAGGGAAGGGCCGGCAGGCGGGCCTGCGTGCCCACGATGGTGCCGCGGCCAAACATGAAGCTGCCATGACCCCAGACCTCGGCGCGGAAGGTGATGGTGTTCATCCCGACCTTCAGATAGGGCGTCAGACCCTGGAACTTGTAGTTGCTGCTCGGGCTTTGATTATCGATCTCCGTGCCGAAGGGATTCAATGTCGCAAGATACTGACCGTTGACGTAAACACCGACGATATCGCTGGCGCTTTCAATATAAAGACGATCAAGTTTTTTCAGGGCCGCGGCATCCTTGATCTCAAAACGTGTACGGTACCAGGTATGACCCGCGAAGATGTCGAGGAACTCCAGAGCCTTCGGTTCGCCTTCGATGGCAAGCCAGGCGCTGTCATCAAAATCATTCTGCGTTTCGGCGCGATCGCTGATGATTCGAGCTTCGGTGAATTCGGGCAGCGAGGGTGGAGTGGACAGCGCGGGCAGGGTAAGCTGCGTGCGGCGCGTGCCTGCATCAAAGGCGGTTTTTTCCGTCAGTCCTTCCAGGGAAACTTTATCCGCGCTGAGCATATCGAGCACAGCAGTGTTCGCACGATACTGGAAACGGAGGCGCTCCCCATCCAGAACTTCAAGATCATCCAGACCCGTGATCATGACATCCGATGCACCTTTTTTAAAGAACCAGATGTGCCCAGCCTCGTCGATCGTTGTGATGTAAACCCGCAGATTCTGTCCGGCGGCATTACGAATCGAAGCGATTTTACCCTGGGTGTGTTCATAGGAAATCGTCAGGCGATCTGAAGTTTTCTCTTCCAGTTGAATGCCTTCGTCCTTGGTCACGAGCTCCAGTCCGCTACCTGTCAACGCCAGCTCGCCCCCGCTTCCCTGGGACCCGTAAACGATCAGCAGCTTTTCATCATTGAAGTCGCGTGCGGTGAGCACTTCGCTGGTGGCATAATGCAGCGTAAAGGCTTCATTCAAAGGATAGTCGTGCAGCATGATAAGGTCATAGGTGCTCTTTTTTTCCTGAGCCAAAGGCACAGTCATGGGGCGGAACCGGGGCAGGTTTTCCCCTTTGAACGTGATGCCGCCTTTTTCCACAGTCTGCACCTTGCCCGACTGATTGACGAGACCGATGAAACTCGTGCCGTTCACTTCGTGCCAGTAATGAACCTGGCCGAGCTTCTGACGTGCTCCGAGGTCCTTGTTCTGGACGACAAGCCTTGAATCGGCATCCTTGAAATTCCCACTGCGCAGCGGTAAACCCGAAGCGCCTAGAAGATTTTCCGTGAGGTTGAAAAAGAAATTGTCGCGGCGGTATTGATAGTAGAGATCCCTTTGAACGCCCGATGCACTCAGGGGGCCATCGTAATCAATGACGTTGCCGAAGTAACCGGCAAGAGGCGCCAGGAAACCGCTGACGTAGCGTTTGGGGTCGCTCAGATCAAAGATGGTGCCGATCCAGTCATTGGGCTTTTCGCCCGGCTCGCCCCAGTGGGGTGCGACATCACCGGCGCGGGCCCCAAGCGTTAGGGAGTTCATGTAGCCCTGCTGAATCATCCCGGCCAGGTTAAAGGTAAAGAGGGAGTCGAGACCGCCCATGATGAGGCGCCTTGATTCCTGGGTGTTGCGATTGAGCTCCATGCTGCCGCTGGAGGAATTTTGATAGATGCCGCCGTGCTGCGCCGGATCGTGCATTTCCTTCAAAAGATCATAGGCGATTTCCTCGGGCTGCCCTTCGTTCGCCCACTCATAGATGTTGGGGAAGGGCATGACATCCGGCACCTCGCCCATGGCGGATATCTTGCCATCGCCGGGGCAGGTGACGAGCGGGATGGTCACACCGCTTTGCCGCACGATATCACGCAGCGCCGTGAAGTATTTTCCCGTTTCCATCGGTTGGGTCAGGGGCCGTTCCAGGCCGCCGTCATAGCTGAAGAGACGATCGGTTTGGAAGGAGCGTTCAAACCAGTTGTACTCGTTTTCAATAACATAGAGCACAATGGGTCCACCCTGATCAGCCATGTAGGGTTTCAGCACTTCATTCAGAGCGTTCAGGTAACGGCTGACCGGTTTGATAAAATCCGGATCATAGGTGCGAAGGTTGGGACGGCCGTCTTCATCATAGGATTTTTTCGTGGCCTTGCGTGTGAGCCAGGCCGGCAAACCTCCGCCATCCATTTCATTGGTGATATAGGGACCGGGCCGAACGGCCACATAAAGACCATAGGATTGCGCGAGTTCCAGAAATCGCCGGAGGTTCGGTTGGTCAAAGTTGAACTCGCCTTCGCGGGCTTCGATCTGGTTCCAGGCAATATAGATATCAAGGGCATTGAAACCCATTTCCTTATACTTCCGCAGGCGATCATTCCAGGTGGATTCCGGCAGGCGGAACCACTGGACGCTGCCTCCGCGCAAGAGGCGGTAGTTCCCGTCGATCTTGAAGCCCTTGGCATCAAGGGCAGCGGTATAGGCCCTTTTACTTTTTAAAGCATCATCCACATCGGTAAGATTGGTCGGTGAACTGGGTGCAGGTCGGGCTGTATCCTTGGGGGAACGCGAGCCTTGACAGGAGACGAGCAGAGCCGCTGCCAGAGCGGCAGGAATGAATTTCATCATGTGTGACTTCCAATCAAAAGAGAACCAACGACGGGTGGCTGGAATGCAAGGACTTTGCCGTCCTGTGCGATTGAAAGCAAGTCGGGACTTGTGGTGCAGAGGTTGTGTGTAAAAAAGGCGTATTTAAAGGGGACTGAGACCGTCCCCCTGCGGTTAGTTTTTATTCCGATCCAGGAAGCGGACAAGACGTTCATGAAATTTTGCACTCTGGGACAGGTTGGGAAAATGTCCGCCATCATCAAGCAGCGCGACTTCAGCATCCGCGAGGTCTCGGCCCCATTCCACAATCTCAGCCCAATTCGCAATACGGTCCTTGCGGCCTGCGATCAAAAGAACCGGGCCATGCGGACGAGCAGCGTCCTCTGCGTCCTTGGCAAAAAATTCTGCGAAGGCTTCCAGATCCAGGCCCACCAGGGCGTTCTCATACTGCTCCTGAAGCGCGGGACTCATGTCCTCCCGCTCGGCCAGGACGTGAGCTTGAAAATCCAGTAAAGACGGCAGCGTGGTCAGCACAGGACTGCAGACCAAAACAAGGTTCGCCATCCTCTCGGGATAATGCTGCGCGAACATGCGCCCGACCCAGCCTCCAAACGATGAACCGACGATGTGGACGCGTTCTTTGATCTGCATGCCATCCAAAAGCTCATGCAGGGCCCGCGCCATACCCGAGAGACTGTGGTCGTTCAGTGTTTCACTGCGACCATGCCCCGGCAGTGTCACCGCGATCACGCGGAAATTCGGAGCCAGCGTATCGACCTGCGAAGCCCATTGGCCGTGCCCCAGACCCAAGGCAGGAAGAAGGAACAGCGGTGCTCCGCGTCCTGATACCATAAGTTCCAGGCGTTTTCCCGAGGCGATTCTGATCAGGATATGAATCTGCAGTTCCGGCTTGATGCGGAGCAGACGGTCGATGTCCTCCCAGGTTTTTAGCTGGAATAACGATTTGAGGGAGGCAGGGTCCGAAGGCAGACGAATATCCAAAACCTCCAGGGATGCATGCGTCCCTGATGTTGATGCAGCGGCGGTACTGCCTTTTCTTTCCTGTTTTAAAAATTCAGCAAGCGATTTGATGTTGGGATGGTCCATCAGGGCCTTGGGCTTCAGATTGAACCCTGCCTGCCGATTCAAATCGCCCAAAAGCTGCAAGCCCGAGATGGAATCGAGCCCCAGCGAGGCGAAGTCGGTATTCTCGTGCAGATGCGCGGCTGAGATTCCCAGCCTTTTTTCCAGCAAAGCCATGAGCAGGGACTGAAACTCATCACCCCTGCCGACGGTTTGAGGCGAAGTTGATGACGCCTTGGTTTCGATGTCGTCGGTAAACCAATAGCGATTGCGGGCAAAGGCATAACCAGGCAAAGGTAATTTTTGGTAAAGACTCGGACCCGGTTCTCCCGTTTCCTGAGTGGGTTGACCGTTCCAGGCTTTAAGCTTGGACAAAAGCTCATCATGGGATTGGGCCGAGAAGGAGCTGCGATGTTCGAATTCCTCGCGACCATGGATAAGATTTGCAGAAAGATCGGCCAGAGGCCACGACCGGGTTCTTGGATCCTCCAGCATGGCAACGAAATCCTGAATCCTTCGCGTCAGAGCTTCCGGGCTCCGACCTGAGAAGGGAAATAGCCAGCGCCTGTCGTGATGAACAGTCTGAAGCTGTGGCGTCGCAAATTCTTCCAGGACAATATGAGCGTTGCTGCCTCCAAATCCAAAGGAACTGACGCCGGCAAGACGCCTGCCCGAGGATTCCCAGGGAGCTGTGCGGTTAGGAAGCTGTAAAAATCCACCGGCAAGGCCCAGGTAGGAGTTCGCATTCTTCAGATGCAAATTGCCCGGCAGAAGCTTATGCTGCAGAGCCATCACAGCCTTGGCAAGACCGGCGGCGCCGGCAGCGGATTCCAAATGTCCGATTTGGGTTTTGACGGCTCCCAGATAACAATGCGCGGGTTCGCCGGTCACGCGGAACGCCTGCTTGATGGCATTCACTTCGATGGGATCGCCGAGACTGGTTCCTGTTCCATGAGTTTCCAAATAATGAAGCGAGCGGGTATCTATGCCCGCTTTACGCCAGGCGTCGACCAGCAGCATGCTCTGGGCTGTGGTATGAGGCGCCGTCAAGGACGTGGCCCGGCCGCCATGATTCACTGCGCTGCTGCGGATGACGGCGTGAATATAATCGCGATCCGCTTCCGCTTTCTTTAAAGGCTTCAGGATAAAAAGACCGATGCCTTCACTTCGCACATAGCCCGATGCACTTTGATCGAAGGTCTTGCAGCGACCTTCCGGGCTCAACATGCCCGCCTCATTCAAGGCGAGGCTAATATCAGGGGCAAGAATCACATTCACACCGCCGGCGATGGCCAGATGGCATTCACCGCGACGCAAAGCTTCGACAGCACGATGAACGGCCACCAGAGCGCTGGAACACGCGGTGTCCACCGTTTCACTTGGACCGTGCAGATTCAGGACAAAAGACAGGCGATTGGCCAGCATCGCACGCGCATTGCCGGTTGTGGCCAGGGGATGCGGGCGCTCCGGCTGCTCCTGCAGGAGCTGCGCATAATCATGAGTGGACGCGCCGATGAACACCGCCGTCGGCGACGATTTTAAATCGGAGGGTCGATAGCCTGAATGCTCCAATGCCAGCCATGCCGCTTCCAGAACCATTCTTTGCTGCGGGTCCATCAAGCGGGCTTCCCCCGGAGTTATACCGAAGAAAGCCGCATCGAAGGCCCGAACATCGCGCATGAATCCACCCCAGCGAAGAGCTTCGCCGGCGTTTAAACTCTGCCAGTCCCAACGCTCTTTGGGAACCTCCGCAATCAGGTCCTGGCCTGCGACCAGAGCTTTCCAAAAGTCTTCCATCGAGTCGGCTCCGGGAAAACGCCCGGCCATCCCGATAATCGCGATCGCTTCATCAGGCGCAAGGGGAGCTTCAGAAGGCTTCATTGGTGAAGGAGCGAGCGGAACCTGAGTCGGATGGCGGCGCCGCGCAAGATTGAAAACCAGATCCTCAAGAGTTCGGCTTTCAAAGAAAACAGTCGGATCATTTTCGATGGAGAACTGCTCGCTGATCTGGGCACTCAGGTAATTGAGCGTCATCGAATCCAGGGCGAGATCGCTGAGACTGGTTCCCAGTTGAAAAGCCTGGCCCTGACTCACGCGGGACAATTCCTTCAGAAGGAACTCGGCAATATCCTGGCCCATGAGCGCATCATCGGTCGGCGGCGTAAGGCTTGGAGGCGTTGCGGATGCTTGGGGGACCGCCTGACCGAGGGCACGGAAGAGGGCTTTGATCTCGTGACTCAGATAGAGTTTTTTGGACTGCAAAACCTGCACTTTTCCGGTATTCGTGCGCGGCAGGCCGCCGTCCTCTATAATCACGAAATCATGCGCTGTAAAACCAAACTCCTTCAGAAGAGCCTGGCGCATGGCTTCCACTTCGCGCTGGAAATCCATGATGAGACCCTTGGGAATTTCGAGGCAGACGATCACTTTTTCCTGGCCATCCACGGGAATGGCAAAGGAAATGATGCGGAGGATATCGAGGTAGGGCACGCTCTTACGAATGGACTGCTCAATATCCACAGGATAGACATTGTGCCCATTGATGATCATGAGTTCTTTCTGACGACCCGTGACATAAAGATAGCCGTCTTCATAAACACCCAGATCCCCTGTTCGCAGGAATGGACCGGGCAGACCTTCCAGCGAAAGCCCGAAACTTTCCCGGGTCTGCACGCTGTCTTTCCAATAGCCCTGCGCCACGCTCGGGCCCTGGACGCAGATTTCACCGACCATTCCCGGAGCGCAGAGTTTTTTCGTCTCAGGGTCTATGATAGCGATCCGGTTTCCACGCAAAGGTTTGCCGACAGGCACCACATTTTTTGCTGCGGGGGACTGCCGGGTGACCTTCTTAAAATGCCCGGCTTGCAGGGCCTGGGCATCGACGTAGACCTCGTCATCCAGATCGGCCATGACACTGACTACGCAGGTGGATTCCGCCAGACCATAAGCCACGGTAAAGGCGCTGAATTGAAAACCATAGGGAGCAAACTTGCGGGCAAAACGCTGCATGGACTCAAGATGCGCAGGCTCCGCCCCATTCCCTGCGATCCGCCAATGATCGAGCCTGAGGCCTTCCATATCCTTTTCGCGAATCAAAAGTGAGCAGGTATCATAGACGGCATTCGGTGCATTGGTCACATGGATCTCAAAATCCGAGATGGCCTGAAACCAGCGCAGGGGCTTTTCGATGAAGGCCAGAGGGCTCATGAGATGAACGCGGGCGGGATGAAAAAGCACCTGGAAGGTGCCGAGCAAACCCGTGTTATGAAAAATGGGAGCCCAGAAAAGATAATTGTAATCCTTGAGCCCGGCGAGTTTTTGATCGTTCGCTTCCGCCGTGCTCTGGGCATTGATCATGAGTTGCCCGTGGGAAACCATCACCCCCTTGGGCGCGCTGGTCGATCCCGAAGAGTACTGTAAATAGAGAAGGTCATCACGGGACAGGTCCGGTCTTTGCCAGTAGCGTTCATTGTCACGGCATTGGTCTATGTTGATGATTTCCAGGCCTTTGACGAGCTTGATCAGCTTCCGCATCATCCATCGTGGAAGGCGGCCACTGGTCATTTTCTGATCCAGTCGTTCGGCGATCATGGTGTTGCTGAGGATGAACCTGGCCTGCGTCGCATCCAGAACGGTGCGGAAGAATTTTTGCTTGGCATCATCAATCGGCGGAGGGACGAGCGTGAACACGGCGCCCGCGAAGATGGATGCATAGATGGAAAGGATATTGTCCTTGGCATTGGTGCCAAAGATCATGACCCGATCGCCTTTTTTGAGGCCTTTGCGCTGAAGAACGGCCGCGATGCTTTTCGCTGCCTGCAAGAGTTCCTGAGCGGTGAGGGATTCCGCAAGCCGCTCCCGCGCCTCATACTGAAGGAAGGTGAAGAGAACGCGGGAGGGATCCTCTGCGACCTTCTGTTCCAGGCATTCCATAAGCGAGAGAGCTGGCTTGAAGCTTGCCGGCTCAGGGGCTCTCCCCTTACGAATCTGCCGCAGCATCCGCATAAGGGTACGGCCTTCGCTCATTTCCAGAAACTGGGTGACACCGCGATCCATCAGCGTTTCCACACATTCCTTCCAGCGCAGCGGGTGGACCAGCTGCAGACTCAGAAGTTCAGGCAAGGCGCTGACCTCGACAGGCGCATGGGTCTCCTGCGCGATGAAGGTGATCCTGGGTTCCTGAAAGGTCTGCGTTTCGAGAAACTTTAAAAAGTGGTGCCGGGCGGCTTCCATCAAAGGCGAATGGAAGGCTCCGCTCACGGGAAGCAGGATGGCTCGTCCCTGCTTTTCTTCAGTGATGAGAGCTTGGAGCGCCTCCAACTCCGAACGCTGTCCGGCGAGAATAATCTGTTCGGGAGAATTATGATTGGCGATGACGATGGATTCAAAGCGGTGTCTGGCCAGACATGCTTGCAGCCTCTCCATCGGGATTCCCAAACAAGCCAGCATGCCCCCGTCCTGGATGGAATCCATGAGGCGGGCGCGCTCCATGACGATGCGCAGACCCTGCTCAAAGGTAATAATTCCCGCTGCAAAAAGTGCCGGATATTCGCCGAGGCTATGGCCTATGACAAACTGCGGAATCGCGCCGCCTTTTTGTAAATAGTGCAGCCAGTGTAAAGCCCCAACGACATAAAGCGCAGGCTGCGTATAGAGCGTCCTGTCCAGCTCCTCGGAGGGGTCTTCCAGACAAAGTGTTTCGAGAGAATAGCCCAGGATAGCGTTGGCCTTTGCAAGCTGGTCAGGAAATTGAAGAAAAAGTTCCCGCGCCATTCCCTTTTTTTGCGAACCCTGTCCAGGAAACATCAACGTGAGCATGCATTCACCCTGCGAGCTTTTCGAAGTTTATTGTCATCTGTGCTTGTTGCGGATCAACATTGCAGGAGCCGTGCCCTGGACGACTCTTACGTCCCGACAGAATCGGTACGCGGTCCCGGATGTTGTGTGTCAAAAGTGCTGTGACGCAGGGCACAGATTTCGCATGGTTCCGAGGGAAAGGAGTGAGGACAGCCGATGTCGAACAGTTCCAATCGAAAATTTGCCGTTGGATTGGCGCGTGCTGCGGCGGGCGCTATCATTTTTTCGCTGCCGATTCTGATGACCATGGAGATGTGGAGCCTCGGATCGTCGATGAATCCCTGGCATCAGGCTCTGCTCGTGGCGATGTGTCTTCCCCTTTTGGTGGGGATGTCGCATGTCATCGGCTTCGAGGAAACCTTCGGCTGGCTTGATGATACGGTGGATGCCTTCGTGGCTTTGGCTGTGGGTTTTATCACCTCGGCCTTTGTCCTTCTTTTGCTGGGTATCATCGGCGATGAATTGCGCTTCGCCGAGGTCCTGCAGAAGGTGGCCATCCAGGCGATTCCTGCCAGCATTGGGGCTCTGCTTTCGCAAAGCCAGTTCGGAGGTCAAGCACAGGACTCAAAAGAAAGAAGCAGCAGCTATGGAGGGGAAATTTTTCTGATGGCCCTGGGCGCGCTCTTTCTCTCGTTCAGCGTGGCGCCGACGGAAGAGGTGATTCTGATCGCGCACCGCATGAATCATTGGCAATCGGTTATCCTCTCGATCTTTTCGCTCGGGATTATGCATGCCTTCGTTTATGCGGCCGACTTCAAAGGCAAAGAGGACATCCCCGAAAATTCCAACCATCTCCGGATCTTTGTGAAATTTACGATCACAGGCTATGCGCTCGTGCTCTTTATTTGTCTTTTCGTCCTTTGGGTCTTTGGCCGAATGGATGGGCTGGCCTCGGCGGAAATTATTTCCGTCTTGAGCGTGCTGGGATTTCCAGCGGCGGTCGGCGCTGCAGCCGCGCGGCTTATTATATGAAGGTTGCTATGGAAAAAAATGAGACGAAACCGAACATCCCTGTTTTGGAATGGGCCTTCTCCACCGTGGGCGTCATCATCGTCGTCGGCATCCTTGCTTTCAACATTGTTCAGGCTCTGAATGACCGGGAAACGCCGCCGGATATTCAGCTGAAAGCTGAGGAGCCCATCCGCACCACCCAGGGCTATCTGCTTCCGATCGAGGCCGTGAACGTTGGGGGTGAAAGCGCAGCGGCCTTGATGATTGCAGGTCAGCTGCGGTCGGCTGAAGGTGAGGTGGAATCGAGCGAGGTCACCTTTGATTATGTCGCGCCGCATTCCAGCAAGAAAGGGGGCCTTTTCTTCGAACACGATCCCAAGGTCTACCAGCTGAAGCTGCGGGTTTTGGGCTATCAGGAGCCTTGAATCCCACGCTGCTCAGCGGCCTTTTGCCGCGCGCCGCGCGAAACCATTGCAGGTCCCGGAAAAATTCATTAAAACCTCAAGCGGTCTTCATCAGGAGAAAACCGCGATGTTCCTTTCTGTTCGACCCGTTCTGGTCCTTGCCCTGCTTCTATTCGGCGCTTTGAGTCGCCCTGTGTCTTTATCCGCTGACGAGGCCAGGCCGGATCCCGCGTTGGAACGGGCTCAGTCCATACGGAGTCAGTACAGCAAATTCGAGTACCGCATCCCCATGCGCGATGGCGTGCGGCTCTTTACAAGCGTCTATGTGCCGGTGAACGCCGGGCCGGCCAAAACCTATCCCATCCTTATGGTCCGCACGCCTTATTCCGTAGCCCCGTATGGACTGGATCGCTATAAATCAAGACTCGGCCCCAGTCAGGATTATGAGAAGGAAGGCTTTATCTTTGTCTTCCAGGATGTTCGCGGCAAACACATGTCCGAGGGGACCTTTGTCAACGTCAGGCCCCATCGCGCGCAAAAACGCAGTAAGGCGGATATCGACGAAAGCACCGACACCTATGACACCATAGCCTGGCTTTTGAAAAACCAGGCTTTTAACAACGGCAAGGTTGGGCAGTGGGGGATCTCCTATCCCGGCTTTTATACCTCGGCCGGAGCCATCGACTCGCATCCGGCCTTGAAGGCTGTCTCACCGCAGGCGCCTATTGCCGACTGGTGGCGCGGCGATGATATGCATCGCAATGGAGCGTTCAATCTGCAGCTGGCCTTCAGCTTTTTTAATGACTTTGGCCGCGAGCGTTCCGAGCTTTATGATGAAGAGGAGCCCTTTAAATTTGATTATGGAACGCCCGATGCTTACCAGTTCTTTCTGGAACTCGGCGCGCTGCCACAGGTCAATGCCAAATACTTTAAGAACGCCAGACCCTTTTGGAACGAAGTCGCAGCCCATCCGAACTACGATGCCTTCTGGCAGGAGCGCAATCTGCTCCCTCATCTGAAAGGCATCAAGGCTGCGGTCATGACGGTGGGTGGCTGGTATGATACCGAAGACCTTTACGGACCGCTGCAAACCTACAAGGCGATTGAAAGCCAAAATCCCGGGATTCGCAATAGCCTCGTCATGGGCCCCTGGACTCACGGCGGCTGGCAGAGAACCAGCGGCGAGCGGGTGGGCGATACGGAATTCGGTTTTAAAACTTCAGAAACCTATCAGAAGATGGAACTCGCATTCTTCAATCATCATCTGAAGGGCGGGCCGGATCCTCGTCTGCCGGAGGTCATGGTCTTCGAAACAGGCGCCAATCGTTGGCGGAATTTTGAGAGCTGGCCGCCGCGTTCCAGCCAGAAGCAGAAGTATTTCCTGCGCGAAGGCCAGCGCCTCGACACCGGCAGCGAAGGCAAGGCTACTGTTCAGTTTGATGAGTATGTCAGCGATCCCGCACGGCCGGTTCCTTACACCACCGAAGTCACCAATCGCTGGAGCAGCTCGTATATGGGCGCGGATCAGCGCTTTGCCGCGCAAAGGCCGGATGTCCTCGTCTATCAGACGGAAGTCCTTAAAAATGATCTGACCGTGGCGGGATCCTTGGATGTGGATCTATGGTTTTCGACGACGGGCAGTGATGCGGATGTGGTCATCAAGCTTATAGATGTCTGGCCTGGAAAGGTGCGTGGCTGGGAAGCCGATCCTGCGAAACCCGAGAGGAGAAATCCGGGAGGGCAGCAGCTTTTGGTTCGCGGCGAACCGATGCGGGCCCGGTTCCGTGACGGCTGGGATAAGCCCAAGCCCATGGTTCCTGGCGAGGTCACTCGCGTTCGCTTCTCGGTGAATGATGTCCTTCATACGTTCCAGCGCGGCCATCGGATCATGATCCAGGTGCAGTCGTCCTGGTTTCCCTTCATAGATCGCAACCCGCAGACGTTCGTGCCGAATATTTTTGAAGCGAAGGACAGCGATTTCATCCGGGCCATGCACCGTATTCACCGTGATGCGGAGCATCCGAGTTCGGTGACGCTGCCGGTGCTGGATCCTTCCTAAGCCGATTTTTGAATCGACATGGTATGGTACAGCCGTATCACAAATTCAAAAGGCACGAATTCAGGGTGCAGCACTTTATCCGAGGTATGAAGCCGGATGGAAGTGCTCCCCTGCTTGGCTTCGATATAGTCCTTCACCGCGTTCATCCCCACACCGCGACCTGAAATATCCGTGACCGATTGAGCCGTGGAGAAACCGGGCTCGAAGATGAGATAGGCGATCTCTTCCAAAGAATTTTTTTGCTGGGCTTTGATCAGGCCCTTGTCCAATGCGATCTGGTGGATTGCCCGCAGGTTCAAGCCGCGTCCGTCGTCACGATAGGTGATATAGAGGCCATCATCCTTCAAATCGAGCTGCACAAAGATGTGGCCTTCCTTGGATTTTCCCGCAGCCAGGCGTTCCGCGGCGGATTCGATGCCATGGTCCATGGAGTTTCTGATGATATGGATGAAGGTATTCCGGATCAGTTCCTGGGCTTCGGAGGAAAGGCAGATGCCTCGATCCTCGATGGTGATCAGAGGGGATTCCTTCTGTAAATCCCGGGCCAGCATCTCGGCATTGGAAAGGACTTCGCGGAACACGGTTTCGGCGCGGACAAAGGTCAGCTCTTCGATGCTTTCTTTGAGCGAGCGGGCCTTTTGCTTCAGCATCGGCACGCCTTCCTCTTCCGTCACGCGCAGGAAATTTCTGATGCGTTCGACAAGGTCATGAGAAAGAGCAAGGCTGTCGCCCACATTGCGCCCGAGTTTGACCTGGTTCAGATCCTGGTACGTATCCATAAGGTCCTGGATCTTTTGACAATCATCGAGCAGGGCATCGCGGTTCCAGTTCGCGATGTTGCTGAGGCTCGCGGCCAGCCTCTGCTCGGCATCATGCATCAATGGGGTCAGGTGGGAGAGCCCCAGGGCCCGCGCCGATCCTTTGATGGTATGCATGTTGATAAAGAGTATTTTCAGGATTTCCTTGTCATAGCGGTGGTTGGTGCGCAGGAGGCGCTTATTATCCGACAGGAACCTTTGGGCTGAGTTGACGAAAATTCCGAACTGCTTGGGTGTAACGTCCAGGATCTCGCCGATGTATTCGAGCTCCTTGGATTTTTCCGCGGCTTCCGCTTCCAGTTTTTTCAAGGCTGTGACGTCCTTGACGGATATCAGCATTTTTTCGACGCGGGCATTCCTGTCGATGACCGGATTCCAATCCAATTGCAGAACGCGGACCTCTTCGCCAAAACGGAAATTCATTTCTGTGGGCAAAAGATGACTGTTGCTATGAAAGTTCAGGTCAGATTCATCCAGGCTGTTTTCGAGCACGGTCTGGACCACGCTGCGGGTCTCTTCTGTCGCCTGCGCGTGTTTGAAGAGCAGGTCCAGGACGCTGCTGGAGGCCACCTTATCGGTGTGGAAGAGGGTTTTTACAGATTCCGAATGGGTTTCCGTGATCGTGAGGCCGTGACGCCCGACGATCATGATCCCTATCTGAATATGCTTCAGAATCGACTTGATTTCGCGGGTTTGTTCTTCGACCATGCGTTCCAGGTTGTTATTCAGGTGCACGACGGCTTCGTGTTCCTTATGCAGGTCGACGTTCAGTTTTTCAATCCTTGCAAAGGCCGACTTCTCGGTAAGGCGCACCTTATCCGCCAGGGCAAGAGAGAGCAGAACGACTTCGATGACGGATCCGATCAGTACGCTCCATTCCGACCAGAACGAGGCGGGAATGATGCCAGAGGCCATGGCCATGCGGATGACGTTGCCTATGATAAGGGCCAGCCAGGCGAGTGTGAAGAAGTAGGCTGGTCTATAGCGTTTGAGCGAGCAGACAATACCACAGGTCAGGGTGATGACCGAAGCCATGGTCGCCCCCAGGACCGAGGTCTTGGCACCCAGGTTATAGGAATGGAGCAGGCATGCATCCGAGACGAGGCATAGGACTATTCCCAGATAGCAAAGGCGTTCGAGCCAGGGGTGGCGGCCGCGCAGCGAGAGGAAAACCAGAGGGAAAAGACAGGCTAAAATCGCCGAAAGATTGGCCGTGAAGATATAGCCTCGATTCATGGCCCCGGTGTAGTCATCGAGCCCATGAACGATGAGGCCGGAATAGGCTATGGACTGAATAACCATCGCCAGGATGAAGGCAAAGTAGACCAGATAGGGAAGCTTGCGGAGCTGCAGCCAGATGAAAAAGTTGTAGAACGCCATGACAGTGAGAATGCAGAGACAGGAAAAGAGAAAGACGTATTCTTTGGTCCTTGTCTCATAAAAGGTCTGTTCATTGAAGAGGGTGACATTGTATATGGCTGATCCCTGGGTTTGGATGCGCATCAAAAGCCAGGATTCGCCGGGGAGAAGTTGAGCCTGAAAGCTTGGAATGCGATTGAACTGGCGCTTTTTATCAAAGGGGATCTGATCGCCCATCCGTGCGTGTTCGATGGTGCCAGTCGCGGGATGAATCAACCAGAAGTCAATCGCATCTGTGATGGCATAAGCTTCCGTGAGAATCACATCCAGGGTCTGGTTACTGGTGTTCAGAAGGGGAACCCGGGCCCATACGGCAGCGGTTGTGAAGCCGAAGTTCGCGGAACGCCTGGACGTCGGCGCGAATTGCTTAAGAAAATCAGTGTCTTGTATGTGATCGGCGCTGTAGCGGTTCTCTTTGTCTTCCAAAAACCAGAGGGACCTATCCAACTCCACCGTACGCAGATCAGCGCTGACCTTGACCGGCATCTGCCGTGCCTCGGCCACGGAGAGGCTGGACCAGAGACTTAGAAGAACGAGCAAGGTGATACGAAGCACTGAACACCTCAAAGTAGTGGACTCAGTGTCCTGTCGGTTTGAATGGCTCTTGCACCAAGCCTAAATATTCTATTCATATGCAAAGGTAAGTCGGGAGTCCGCAGCATGGGTAAAGAGACACATGTCCAAGGATTTTACAGGACTCAAGACGCAGGTCTTTATATTCGCAAGAATTCAACTCCATCGCAGTTTGGATGCGTCCTTGCTAAATCCAAACGTGAAGGCGTCGCTTTTCACGCCCTCGTCTCGAACATCCTGTTGTTAAGGAAAGGTCCCTTATGAAGTTCCCTCTTGGTCTGCTGCTCCTGCTCTCCCTACTGCCCGCTGCCTGCCAAAACCATGAGAATTCCCGTACAAAAGGCATTGGCACGAATCTCGAGAATCAGCCTCTTGTCATCGTTAAACGATATAAGGCCAACCCTCAGTTCGACCGTTCAATCCAGTTCATTTCGGATATGAAAGCCAGCATATACCTGGCCGATGTGGAGAAGTTGGATGGCAACGTGGAAACAATCATCTATGCGGCCACTGCCGACGAAGCCAGGTATCTGGAATCGAAAGACGTCATTCCCTATCATGCCAGCTTCAGCGCTTCAAAAGATGACTATGCAATGTGCATGTTCCAGGAAACGGATAGCTGCGACATCACCTGGGAAGACGACGCCTTCCTTGTGGCCAATAAGAAAGACGGCACGCAAAGAAAGCTCAAGCCCATCGTCAATCACAAGCGCACGCGTCTGACATTGAACCGTGAAGATGACCGGACGCTCGTGATTACCTTCGCAGACAAGCAAGTCCCTATCAATCAAGCCGCTGCGGACGAGGAAGAATACGGCGCCAGTGCCGTAATTGCGAAGCACAATGCCACTTTGGAATTCAACTCCTTTTCCAAGGGTAAAGACGCCAGCGGCATGGTCACGGTCAAGGAGCTTTGCGAGATAGGCCAGGCGAGTATTTGGAGCCAGGGTGAGAATCTCCTGGGTACCGACGCTTTCCCTGATGATGTTGTCGTCAAAGACTGTTCGCAGGAAGGCAGGATCATCCTGAAATTCGCGGCGGACAAGGAGCTGTTCCTGCTCGATGAATTAAACGTGACCGGATATTTGGCCAAATAAAAACGGGAGCCGATCAAGGCTCCCGATAAACAAGGGCCAGGCGCGTTTGATCCTGGCTTTATGCTGTCACAGCGGCGACAATGTCCTCGACGGCATCCAAAATTCCTGCAACGTCTGCATTGATCGCAGCCGCCACCAGATCCTGAATGGCCTTGGCCAATCCACCCGCATCCACCAAACCAAAGGAAGGACGACCGAGCAGAGCCTGATTCAAAAGCTGGCTCGAAAGACCGGAGATGGCTTTTTGATCGCCGGCCTTGGAGGCTTCAATCAGCTGCATGGTGGTCGCGGACAGGCCCTGGGCCTGCTCGGCACTCAACTTGGGATTCTGCGCGTAGACCGCGTCCACCTCGGGTTTCAATGCAACCATATCCATGGGTTCGGATACAGGCGCGACCGGGGCTGGTGGGGTCGTGACCACGGTTTCAGGCTGAGGGGCTTTCTCGGGTTCGGATCGGGATTCCGGTTCCGGTGTTCTTTGCGACTGCGGCTTGGGTGCTGCTTCGCAACCGATGAAGGTGAGGGCAAGACAGAGAATGGCTCGACGCATGAGCGTTCCTTTCCATACGTTGTTCGATGGGCTCCATCTTTACCTTATTCAAAAGCAAGGCCAGTCAGCTTCTGCACGGATTTCCGGGATTTAGCCGGGAACACTGCGGCAAGTCCTGCGCATAACGAAAATGAGTTGGATGCTATTTAATTTGTAAATTAGCGGAAATATGAGTGAAAATTGGCAAGTGCCAGGAAAATTCTTGCCGGAATGCGGGACCGACGGAAGCAGGGAGGGAAAAACGGAATCAGCGTCACGTTTTAGAAAAAAAAACAGGCTGGGCGTAAACCCAGCCTCTTGCATCAGGAACGATCAGTTCTTTTCGACGACCGGAACGGGTTGACCGTTACAGTTCGCGCTCAGAAGGATTTCAAGGTTCTGACGCGACGATCCCCAAGGAAGCTGAATCGTAGCGACCAAAGCCTTCGGTTCGCCACTGGGCAGCGTCGCAGGATTATCGCGGAGCAGAACGTTATCCCGACGACTCACGACGCGACCATTGGCGAGCTGGTTGGCCGTGACGCGGAAGATACAGCCCTGCAGAGCGCCCTTGCTTTCATTCACAAGGTTCATCTTGATGCGAGCACTTGCGCCGAGCCAGTCGATGTTCATGCTTTCGATGAAGCCGCTGGTCAACCAGGTGATCTCGGCCTTTTGTGGAGCAGGCTGAGGCGCTGGCTGCGGTGCAGGCGCTGGCGTGGGCTTCGGCGTAGGAGCCGGTGTTGGATTCGGAGCTGGCGTCGGCGTAGGAGCCGGAACACCTGGCTCATTCATGCCGTTACACTTCGGTGAACGCTTGGCCAGACCATGACGGGCAAAGGCATCGGTAATCAGACAGAAGTTTTTCCCCGAAGCCGGATCGCCGCCGTTCGCATCCAAAGCCAAAGTCGCTTCGTAGGAATCTTCATACTGCGTGGTCGTATAAAGACTCTTCAGGAACAACTTCTTGGCCATGGCGCGACCTTCCGCACCATAACGCTTCTCGAAGTTCTGGATCACATGGTACCAGGTGGAACCGATCACCAGACCTTCGGTGTGAACTTCCTTATCCCTGGGTGGATAGGAATAATTGGAATCGAGGTAACGGATCGAGCCACTTCCTGAACGGCCTTTCTGAAAGCCAGGAGCCATATCGGGAGACTGGGTGATGAAGGTCGAAATGATGTCACCGATACCTTCGGAATACGCACCATCCGTAATGCCACCGATGTTGGCATCCAGGCCGTGACCCCACTCGTGATACACAACGTCGGCGATTTCCCCGGTGTTGGCACACTGCGAGCTGGCGCTCATGAAGTTCAGGCTACGGCCATCCCAGTAAGCGTTACAGGTCTCGCTCAGGTTCACGTTAGCGGTCACCTTGCTGCTGAACCATTTGGGATTCACAACGTCCTTGGCCCAGTTCTGCACCTTCTGCAGATGATAGAACACATTGCGTTCCGCCAGAGTCGAGTTGCTGTTATTGAAAAGTATGTTGCCGGTTCCCGAGGCACGGGCTTGTTTCCCTTGCGCATTCACGATCTTGAAATTGGCGGAATCAAGAGCCGAGACGGCATCGGTTCCGCTGAGGGAAATCTGGCCCATGGCATCGGCGAAGCCACTGGCGGCTGAGGTTTGCACCATGACAAAGGGCAGAGCGGCATCGACCAGAGGTCCACCGGGTGCTCTTTGATTCACGCTGGCCAGGACCTTGCCTTCATAACTGAAACGCAGGGGCTGCCATTCCAAAACTTCATTGTCCGTCACGCTTCGAATCATCCCATAGGGTTCGCCTTCCGGCGTTGCGGCGGTGAAGTAAAGACCATGTTTGAATTCATATTTGCCATTCGCACCAACGCGGGGGTAAAGAACCTTGCCCAGACTGCCTTCATCGACAGTGGATGTGGCCCCGAGCACAGCGGCAGTCGTGACGGCCGCCAGCTCCTTGGCATCAAGCTCGGCGGGCTCTTCCAGCTTCTCCTGATCCACGCCGAAGGTTCGCGATAAAACCTGAACGAGTTGACCCTGGCTGAAGCGGAATCCCACATGCCCGCCCATCAGCTTATAACCACCTACATCGTAGTCAAAGCCGAGGAGGAGGGACTCATCATCCACATAGAACTGTTCCAGGTTGAGTTTCAGATTTTCAATCTGAAAGCCGAACTTGCCCGGCTGTTCTTTGACGAACTCTTTCACAAGATCAGCCAGCTGACCTGCGAATTTCGCCTGGTCCGCCTCGCTGTTGCCCGCAAGACGCTTCAGGTCGGTGGCGTCTTTCACGCCCGGGAGTTTTTCCAGGAGATTCAGGGGCAGTCGGCCCGAAAGAAGCAGCGGCGTGCCGCTGATCGGATCGACGGAAACGCTGGCATTGGCGCCGTTCTCGTCCTGCACACCCGAGATGGATATGGTGTCCGAACTTACGGCCTCGGTTTTCACGGGTTCCAGGAATTTTTCTTCGCTGGCCGTGGAGCGGATCAGATTTTGGCCTTTGGCCGGGATTTTGAGACCCTCAGTGGACGGATTCAAAGTCCTTTTGGAGGACGCTGCGGGACCACCGCAGGCTTGGATAAAGGCCAGAAGGAGAGGGGCCACGAGAACAGAAGTGGAGTGTCGCATTTTCATCAGCTACCTCATCAGCATGGAAAATAAAGAGCAGGAGCAGGATCATCGCCTGGCTAATTCGTACTAGCCATGGGACAGCTCTAACAGCTGGGTCAGGACCTGATCGAAATGCTGTTGCGATGCCGGCAAAAATTGCCTCTGTTTGATCAAAAAAAGGAGCCGATGGAAAGCAACGGAGACGTTCATGTTTAAAGTTTGGACATACGGGAAACTCAAGTTGCTGGGGGCGCTGCTGGCCTTCTGGCCTTTTTTCGCATTTGCGAACATCAATGATCCCGAGCATGTCCTCGGCCCCTATTCGCGCGCGGAACGCCGACTGGAAAAGATTCTGGAACCTATGCCCGGCAAGGGCCTACTGGAAAAGATCGAAGCCTATGAACGGGGACGAAAACCTGATTCGGACACGGACTATATCCTTAGGCGTTTGAAGCTCAGACAATACGATGATCGTGGTCAGACCCAGGATGCGATGAACATCTGTACCGGGATCAAGGCCGATGATTATGAGATGGTGGCGCTCTGCACTTACATGAATCCCAACAAATTCGTGGAAAGCGCTATTCAGCAAACAGAGAAGATCTGGGAGCAGAGTCAAAGAGAATTGCCCGGCACCGTGGTGCCGACCCGGGTCGCCATTATTCTTTTGAACATGACTTTCGATGCCACAGACATAAGCCGGGCGCGTGAATTTTACCAGCAGGCCCTGGCTACGCTGCCTCGGGACGCGCTACGGAGTCGGCTCGATCTGAACTGGACGGTGGCGAATGTCTATTCATTCTCGCTCAATAGCGAGGCCATGCAGCGGGAAAGCATGAAGCTCTATGATGCCTTGGAACAGGCTTACCAGGAGGATCCTGAATCACTCTATATTGCTGAGTACATGGCCTTTAACAAGGGTCTGAACCATATCTTTCTATTTCAGGATTACAAGGCCGCCCTTCAGGAATTCTCGAAACTGCCCCGCACCAGCCGACCCTGGCTCGACGCCCAGGTTTATTCGGCCCTGGCCTATTTTCACCTGAAAGAAAACGCCAAGGCCAGGTCAGCTTTGGCGAACATTCAGCTGGAAAAACATCTCGATCTGCAAAGGCTCCCGAGTCTGGCCTGCTATCAGGCGATCGTAAGGTTTGGGCTCAAGGAAAGCACGGATCTGTCGGACTGCTTTTCCATGTTGGAAAAAGGCAGTGGGCCCGACACCAGTATTCAACTGACCCGCGAACTGATGGATCTTGATCTTCCTGTGGACGCCCGTCTGCGCGTTCTGCAGGCGTTCTGGCGAATCTATCTGCAGCAGCTGGAACCCAAGATCCGGCAGATCATGGAAAACAACAGCAATGCGATTGAATTGGCTCGGGTTCGTACCGAGAATCTGGTGAAGGACTATGATATTAAAAATTTCAATCTGCTGAAAATCATCGCCGGCGGATTGATTTTCGGTTTGCTGCTCGCGGCCTTCATGCTTTGGAATCTCCGCAGTAAAAACAGGAGCATCGAAAAACTCCAGACCTATATCCAGCAGGCTGTGCTGGCCCGATTCCTGCCGCCGGTCATCGTCGCGGAGATCGTCCAGGGACGCTCGCGCCTGGAAGCCGAACCCAAGGATGAACTCATCACCCTCATGTTCTGCGATATCGTGGGTTTCACAGCTCTGTCCGGGGATTTAGACCGGCCGCAGACTGTGGCGCTGCTGAATGACTTCATGCATATCGTCACGGAAGTGGTCTATAAGCATGGCGGCACCATTGATAAATTCATCGGGGATGCCGCCATGGTGATCTTCGGAGCCCCAACGCCTTTGGATGCGAAAATTCAAGCGGAACGCGCAGTGGCCTGTGCCCAGGATCTTCTGGTCGCCATGTCACGCGTCCATCACTTCAAATTAAGAATCGGAATTCATCAGGGCATGGCTACTGTGGGAATCTTTGGGAGTGAACGACGTTCGGATTTTACGGCCATTGGTTCCACGGTGAATATCGCCTCGCGCATCGAGGGGCGCGCTCAGCCCCAGGAAATCCTGATGAGTGAAGCCGTGGCGCATCATCTGCCGGAATCGGCCGTGATGGACTGCGGTTTCTATGAGTTGCGCGGGATCATGCACCCGGTTCGTCTCTATCGCTCCCGAACCCTTGCGGCTTTGAACGAAGCCTCCTGAAATGAAGAACGGGTGGTGCCGTAACACCACCCGTCTTGATATTCAGAACTTATTCAGCAGGGAGTTCGGGAAGCTCTGGTTCGAAATCACCAGGTTGTACTTCCGAGAATTCGATGTCTGCTGGCTGTTCGCTTTTTGCATAACCCGTATCCGAGAAGCACTTCGACATGCCTGACATGCTGGCAGCAGCTTGATCCATCATGCCTTCATTACAGGCGTCATGCTTGGCGTTTGTTGCGCTATCGGTCGCGGGTTTGATAGTCTTGGACCAGTCGGCCGTTGCACAATCAAAGCCCGATGGAGCCGTTGGCGAGAAGGCCGCGGCCAATACACCTGGCACATCCGTGCTCTTCAGGTGCAGCGTGCCGCCTTCGGCAAATTTGGTTGCAGTACAGTCGGTCAGATAGCTATTGGCATCGACGCAGGCCTGGGTGGCGAACTGCCGACCGTTGCCTTCGTAGTTATAGAGCACGTTGCCGTTGATGGCATCAAATACGCCGATACCCGCGTTTTTGAAGGAGAAGGGGTCGCCCACGCCGAAGTCCATCGTTCCGGATTCCGAGATCGAAACTTTGGAGAATCCAGAGTCGTTGGCACCGATTTCAAACTTCTGAGCAAAAGAGAAGCCGCTGAATCCAAACTTCACTTCGAGCTTCATCGCGCTCGCATCTGCTTCGGTATAGTTCGAGTCGAAACCGATGGCACCTTTAAAGGTTCCCATGGTATCGTCACCCGAAGAGATATGAATCGTACCCTTGCTGACCTTCACCGATTTTCCATCTTTGGTGATGGTCTTCGAACCTGTGATTTTGAAGGCTTGAGACAGTTTCATGTCCGTTGTCGTTTCGCCTTCGCAGATATAGACAGCGATATTGTTGCCGTCTGAATCATCGGTGTAGATACCAATTTTCGGAATGGTAAAGCTTGGTGGAGTGGTCGTATCACCAGTCTTATCACCAGTCGTGCTAGGATCTATTGTATTGGGATCGATCGTATTGGGATCGACTGTATTGGGATCAAACGTATCACCGGGTCCTCCTTGCAGAGCCGGGCCGGCTGCCATGTCCCCGACATCGAGGATGACAGGAGTATTCCAGGGAATGTTTTTCCCTTCAGCTTCAATGTGGCAAAGTGTGCTGGAGATCATTTTGATCTGGGTAACCAGCTGCTTGGCGCTTTCGCGCATCAGGCATGCTTCCATTGACTTCTTCTGGTCTTCGGCGAGGCGAAGGCTTGTGCCTTCTGACAGCGCGGGAGGGAGGTTGATGTTCAACGCTCCGGTCAGACCCAGTTCATCCACGCTGGCAGCCTGTACAGTACCAGAGGGCGTTCTGGTGGTGCCTGTGTTGTTGGCTGCAGCGTCCGACTTACTCGAAGACTTACCGCAAGCAACTAATCCGGCGAAAGTAAGAATTGCGGGGACCATCTTGTTTGCATTCATTGACAATTCCTTCGTTATTACGAATTACGCACATATCCTCGGTGCCCCGCAATTCCGCTTGAGCGTAATCGTATAACTCACGAAGACTAGAAATCAATTACTTCAGCATTGGCTATCCGGCCGGACGAGGGCCCACAGAACCCTCGTGCATTTGCGAACCCCTGAGCCCTGCCAGCCACCGATTCTTTTCCATGGTCATACCTGGTTCCAGCGCTGCAATGACTTCCGGGCGCAAACGCTCCGGGGCGATGATGCGATGCAGGGATCCTACCTGCAGTGCCCGTTGTACGCTGTGCTCGTGGTCGAATTCCTCCGCTATCTGTCCGACCATCAGGGCGCGTACCTGTCCAAGCTTGACTTCAAGCTGCTTATAAAGGTCTTTCTTCAGGGTCGCATCCGCCTTTTTCAAAGCGTCCTGGAGCGCGACGATATCCGGATGCTGCTGGGCCCTGAGTTCCACTTCCCCGGCGAAGACCACACCCGCAGCCGGGGCTCCACCAATGACGGAGGCATAGGTGCCTTCCAGAGCCAGAATCTGGAGATTATCGTTCAGAGTCTTCGAGAAGACCACATAGGCGCCTCCGTGAAAGCGGGACACCACGCAGAAGACGATAGGTCCTGAAAAATTCACCACAGCGCGCCCGATCTCGGCTCCGAATTCGAGTTGGCAAAGGCGCATCGACTCCGGTGAACCGTCAAATCCCGAAAGGTTGGCGAGAACGACCAGAGGCCGGACGCCACTCGCGGCGTTGATGGCCCGCGCGATTTTTTTCGAGGCGAGTGGGAACAGTGTTCCACCCGTCCACTGTTCAGGTCCATCCGCATGCACGGCTCCCTTTCGATGCATGGGTTTCGATTCAATGCCGAGCAGACAGACGGGATGGCCGCCGAGATGCGCATCCCATACCACCGCGTTTTCAGCGTCGAGCATATCCGCCCAGCGTTCCAGGGGAGCATGGTCCTGGTCGATGGTCGCCCGCATGATTTGCCTTATTTCAAAGGGTTTTTTGCGTCCCGGATTATCAAGGGGCGCGAACACCTGACCCACCACCGCAAACTCACCTCCATGCGGATAGGTGCAGACATCACGATCGATCGGATCATGAGTCACGGCGGGTCTTGGGAAGCGTTCACCCGGCGCCACGTAGCTGTGTTCATAATGCTGCAGAAGTATCGTGCAGGCTTCGGCCGCATCCTGCGCGAAATACTGGGCCTGGCCGTTGATGCCCATGATCCTTGAATACCCACCAATCCCAAGATCATCCTCGGCTGAGACACCGCCTGAATAATCCAGGGCCCTTTTCCCTGTCAGGACCATTGCGCTTTGAGGCAGCATGATCAGGACGCCCTTCGTATGCATCAGCATGGTGGCTTCCGCGTTCCAGTAGGGCTGCGCTCCGACATTGATCCCCATGACGACGATGTTGATCTCGCCCCCGTGCTGGGTGAAGTCTATGATTTTTCGCAGCGCTGCAGCGATCCAGTCCATGTTTTCCGTGCCGCTGTCCATCGCGATCTTCGCCCCGGACGAGATGGCGAACCATTCCACAGGAGCGTTCCGCGCTTGCGCAAGATCAAGGGCTGCGATGATGCGCCGACATTCGGGTTCGGAAAGATTGCCCAGCCCGCGCGAGGGATCACCGAGCAGAATCACCCGCTGCATGCCTTCAGGATAGCGTTCTGTATCATGCCGGATGGTCCCAACGACGATATTGCTGCGATTCTCTCCCCAGGGTCGATTCACCGGCTGGAGCATTCCATCCACAAGATCATATTCCTGAAAACAACCCCTGGGAAAATTCGATTGCGCGTCTTCTTCACGGCAGTACATGCGGATCAATTCATAGGGATAGATCAAGGATCGTTGTCGCAGCTTTATCACCTTTTGCTGGTATTCGGTCAGAGCCTCGACCGTTTGCTCACTGGGAGCGAGGTCGTGTATCGTCAAATCCATGCCGCTGGGTTTTTTGAATTCCAGCAGTCGATCGTGAACCCGGCCGGTTGCTGGATCTTTGACAGGTCCTCGCCACAGCAGCTTTTCCAGACCCAGATGTTCCGAGCCGCGCGCCAGGGATCGGGCGATCTGATAAAGCTCCTGACGGCCCAGATCCAGGACGGGCCAGACACGCAGCTCAATCACATTCCAGTGGAGTCGGTTGCGTGGTCTTTGCATCTGCACGGAACGAATGCTGGCAAAGCAATCGCTCACAAGGTGTTCAAGATGGGGCAGGCTCATGACGCGGCCATCGGCATCACGGATGGCGTGAAGCTCCCGCACCTCGGCCATGGCCACCAAACGTTCGTCCTTGGGATTCTGCCGGGCCACCGCGCGGAAGAGGAAGATCGAAGGGGCGGACGGCAGGCGTTCGAGATTGAAATTGCGCCAGCGTTCCAGCTGCAGGCGATCGGCAAAACTGGGATGAAAATTTTGAAAGAAGGTGGACTCATGCAATCGTCCCTCATCATCCCGCTGCAGGGTAAGGAAGCTGCAGGTTTCCGCAGCAGGGCCCCGACCATGAAGAGTCACGCGCCGCAGATTGTCTGGCCAGATCGTATCCTGCAGGTCGGCCTGGATATCGGCAACGCTCACGCCGTCACCCAGGAAGAGTTCAATCGTGTGCATGCTTCCATGCGCGTTGCGTTCCAAAAGCAGCAAAAGATTATCCTTCAGTCCTTGCCTGCCCCGAGGTTCGATATAAAAGGCTGTCAATAGCCCAGGTTTATGATCGATTTGCAGCTGGCATGACAGAGACGGAGGGACCGTTGATGCTCCTTCATGCCAGGCTTCGGTTTGATGCTGACAGTAGTAGCGGCTCAATAAGAGTCCCAGCAGCTGGACTTTTTGCGCCGCAGTCCCTTGGCAGAGACGCTGCATCAGCATCGGACCCAGAGGATAGGGGACATCAATCAATGCCTGCCAGATATCGCGGCGATGAGGCTCTCGTTCCAATTGGGTCAAAAGCTGCTCGGCCTGGGCCAGGCTACGGGTTTTCGTTCGTTCAAAGAGCGCTTTTTCAAAGCGGGCATATTTCAAATGAAGACAAAGTTCGTAAAGATCCTGAAAACGATTCTGAGCGATAGACTGCAGATCCTGGAGGCACTTGAGTTCACGAGTGGCGGCCGGGCCCGTCGGCACGGGAAGGTTTCGTAGGAATTCCAGCAGAGCGTTGACTATCTGAAGCTGGGCGGGCTCAGCACACTTGCTTTGATAGAGCCAGTACAAGGCATCGCGCTGCGCGCCGTCTTTTGTTCCGTCTTCACGGTAAAGCCGCAGCGCCCGCTCCAAATCCACCAGGAATGCGGCGGGCAGAGCCACGGTTTTTTCCGGCGTGCGGAGGTAGGTGATCAGGTGGTCTTCGCTTGCAAAATGATCCAGTTCATCATCGGGCAAAGGATGAGGATGTTTGCGGAAGAGGCGTTTAATCGCGATGAAGCTAGTCAAAAGCTCATGGATCTCCGCCTGTGCCTCGGCAATATCGAGAGTCGCGAGATACTGCTGATAGCTCCGCAATTCCAAGGGGAGGGCATCAGGATCAACATCATAACCGAGCAGCACAGCTTTCAGATAAAAACCGTGGAGGCCATGCATCGACTCACTCGCATGCTGCAGCCAAGGCTGGAATGCGGCATCGGCTTCGCCCTGCGCGAGGGGCAGAGGCGATGGCGTCGTCTGCAATTGAAGCAGGGAACTGCCGCGCAGAGCGGGGGTGTTGGTCACCACAAAGACCTGCTGCACGCGCCCATCGCAAGGTGCAGTCACAGCGAGTTCCATTTTCATGGCTTCCAGAGTCAAAAGGCTGTCGCCCTTTTTCACCTGATCGCCGACCTTCACGTGAATGCTTTGTATCACGCCGGGACCGGGTGCACGCACAGTTTCGATATGCGGACGCCTGACGGTTTCATGCACACCTTCGATTTCGATTCCGAAACTTTCGCCGTCCGCATGCACGAGTATGGGAAGCAAGGGCCCGTTCACAAACTGCAGGCTGCGTTCCCACGGACTGTCCATATGGTAACGCAGCATCAGCGCGTAGCCTTGCAGTCGAAGCTGATAAAGATCCGGGCCGAGCCTCGCTATTTTGAGCGGCACAGTTTGCTGACCTATGCTCAGATGCAAGAACGGGGCGGATTCGGTACGCAGGGATGGGCGACCGCGGGCTGCGTTTTTATGGAAGCTGGACTGTTCCGCCTCGATGTGCTCGCGATAGAGCTCAAGCCCCGCCACCACATAAAATAGTTCCTGCGGGGGATCGCGCAGCCCACGAGCCTGACCATGGGCGAGCCTGACCCGTTTCAAAGAATGTTCCTTGATCAGGGCTCCTCATTCCAAAAGGATTTTGCTTTCCTTAAGGGCCTCGGTGACCCGCTCCAGAGTGTCCGTGCGATGAGAACCGCGGCAGAGCATGGTGCCGAGGGAGGCGCCCGCGGCGACGTCATCACCTTCGCGCACCCAGGATTCGACTTGCACGCCAGCGGCGAGCATAGGACGAAATACGTTTAAACGTAGAGTTTTCCGGCCCGGATCACGAGCTGCGACAGGCAGCGAGAGGGCCATGAAATGACTTCGCGTTTGATCCCAGTCGTGATCCAGCGTGCCACCAGCGGCAAGGTAGAGTCGGGTTTTACCGATATCCATGCCCAGGGCCTCTTCCAGAAGGAGCTCATGCTCGGCAAGGCAGGACTGCCTATCGTAAAGCCAGGCCTTGTCTGTCTCCGGTTCATAAAGAAAACGAACCGAGCTGCAGAGGGCAGGGCCCTCGGCGTTTAGCAACTGGCGGCTCCAGCTTTGCAGCTGTTCCCTAAGTCCAGTGGAAAGATCCGGAGGAGGCATCTCTTCCCAAAGCGTCTGCCCGGCTTCTTCCACGAGTTCCAGTATATTCAAAGCCTGCACATGACCCTCGGCATCGCGCAGGACAGGAACAGTCAGAATTCGTGCATCGCTTGTGAGAGCCTCAATATAAAAATCGCTGCGCAAGGATTCGCGAGCTGCGATACGGCCTACCATTTCCCAGGCCGCGGGCCAATCCTGGGCCTCGGCGACAGTCCAGGTTTCCGCGGCTGCATGCGCATGAGCCGCTACGATTTTCAGCGGGAATCCCAGGCTTTCGGCCTGAAGGGCCGCCCGCGCGCGATCGTGTATCGACAATTCCTGCCAGGGCAGCAGGGGAATATCCAGTTGAGCGGCCCTATGTTTCAGAGCCAGGGCGTTGTCATCAAGCGGCTGACACCCGAGCATCGTGATTCGCAAAGACGCACAGATTTCACTGAAAGGACCTCGCTGCGCGGCATAGGAGGCATCGAGCCACAGCATGTCGACCTGATGAAGCTCCAGCTGCTCATAGAGAAAATTCCAGGATGCGGGCACCGCTGTCGAATCCCAGGGGATAAGCACATCCGCGTTACGAGCGAAGCGCTGGGCATCAAGCTCCCTATCGTAAAATGCGAGACTTCGCACCTGACATTGATAATCACGATTGAAGGCGCGGAGGCTTTGCAGACAGCGCCAGAGCTGAGCACCCTCGGCGAGTATTGCAAGATTGCGTGGGCACTTCTGTGGATCGAGACCCTTCCGCTTCATGTTTGCTCTCCCTCATGCCTATTTCTACGAAACGAAAGCTTGCAGAATGTGTTCCAGTTTCTGGAAGGCTTGGTTCTGCTGCTTTCAAGCTTCTCCCTCAGGTCGCGCTTGCTTATATGCCGCTCAACGCTCGAAATAGAGCAGCTGGGAAATTTTATGAGGGGGTTCCCCGAGGTTTCCGGTATCAAGGTTGGTGCGTTCAAAAATAGCAGAAGTCTGAATGGGCCCTGGCATCGAAGGAGAGTGTGGACCCGGTTCGCAGCCATAAGGATCAAACCGGGTAACTGAACGCGATCAGGGCAGCGTCATCTGCCAGCCCATCGCAACGTCATAGGACTTATCTGAAGGCACAATCATAAAACCAAAGCGTGAACGATTGCGGCGATTGTTCAGAGCTTCATCGTCGTCATCGTCATCGCGGTCACGATCCCGATCGCGATCGCGGGCTTCGTCATCATCCCGGTCCCTATCCTTGTCCCGCTTCTTTTTACGCAGAGCATCCAGCTTCCGCATATCCAAAGGATCATAGAGAGCTTCATAGACGCTCAGACCATAAAGCCCCACGAAGGCGAAGAGGAAATACTTCTGTTCCTTCTGCGCATCCTTCACTGATTTTTCATTGGCGTTCAAAAAATTCACCACGAAAGGATTCTGAGCGGCCTGGGCGGGCGTCAGGTTCCGGGTGGCGTCGGTAGCGGCGGCGTTGCCGGCATCCACTTTTTTCATGCGATCATAGTATAAAGCCAAAGAGCCGACCTGTCCGACGGCGAAGGCTGAGCCGATTCCGCGGTAACCTTCGGTAAACTGGGGAATGCCCAGGGGAAGGAGGTACCAGTACTTATAACGCTGGCCCTTGGCGCGGCGCTTGTCCATCTTGCCAAAGGCGCGGTCAACCGCGTTATTATCCGAATCCCGGGACGCCACGAGGTGACCGTCCTGAAGGATATTGTCACTGGTCAGGTCGGAAGCATCGACTGCATTCAGGTCAAACTGAGGGCGGATCTTTTCCTCCAGGGTACCCGCCTCGGCCATCGCTTTTGCAGAAAAAAGCAGCGTTGTGCTGAAAAATAGTCCTGTGATCTTTAGGAAATTCCGTCGCATATCTGTCCCCCCAAGAAAGGCGAATCGAAGCACTATCGGCATTCCGCCCTGAAATCTTGAATGGAAAATAATCTTACTCGGGCGTAACGAATGGAGAATTTGCAAAGGCGAAGTTCGATTCTGATCCGGCGTAAGAATCGAGGGGGGCCGGAACGAGGCTTTGGAATCTTACATGGAAAAACGTTCCAAAATCACGGCGCTCAGTGCCGGGTATGACAGAGGTTTTTTCGTTAAAAGAGCTTATCTCAAGCGCCTCATGCGATTGAGCGATAAGATCCGTAGCAATAGAGTTCCCCTGTAGCATCGGTCCATTCCTCCATCAGCCCTGGTTCAGAGCTTTGGCAGAGACGTACTTAGCGGCAGTCTCTTATTTAAGGTAAGGAGTCCGGGCATGCAGCAGTATCGAGATAAAAGGGTCGCCGTCGTCGCGAGCACGAAAGAGGAAGGGGATATCCTCTTCCATATCCTGCGTTCATTTGGAATCGAACAGATCCGGGTGATGCTGGACAGCCGGGAGGTTTTGAACCTGGACCCCCAGGAGACTTTCCACCTCTTCGTCCTCCGGCATGAAACCACAGGTCTATCCGGCATCAGTCTGATGCAGCGCATACGCGCCAGCGGGCATTATGGAACGGAGAACTATCTGATCCTGGTGGATTCCATTAGTGAAGCGATGAAGCCTGTCTTTGAGGAATTCGATGTCCGCTATGTCCTTCCCAAACCCTTCACGGCCGATCGGATTGCCAGTCGCCTGGAATCCCTTCTGCGGGCCGAGTCGGAATTGAATCCCTTCGAGATCACGATGCGCAGTGCGCGCGGAGCCTATTATTCCGGGCTTTTGACGATGGCTCGGGAACTCTGCCTCAGCCTTTTCCGAACCCATGGCTATCAGGAGCGGATCCTCACGCTCCTGGGCGAAATCGCTTTGAAGGAAAAGAAGACCAGCGAGGCGCGGAAGTTCTTCACCGCCGCTTTGAAAGTGAATCCAGGATTTTTGCCGGCGACCCATCGCATGGCCGTCTCGCATATGTATGACAGGAACTTTAAAGAGGCGGCGTCGATGCTCGATGAGCTTTTGCCGCGCAATCCCCTTAACCTTCAGCTGCTGGCGGATTCCGGCCAGGCCAGCTATGAGGTCGGCAATCACGATAAGGCCCGGCTCACCATGCTGCACCTGAAGCAGCTGGATGAAAAGGATCGCCTGGCTGCGGATGTGCTCGCCAAGGTTGCGATGGCCGAGGGCCGCGTGCTCGATGCCTGCCGTCATCTGCGCAAGAGTCATAGTGATGCTGAACTCGTGCAGTTTCTGAATAATGAAGGTGTACGTCTGTCCAAAGAAAAGGATCTGGATGGGGCCATTCGCATGTATGAACAGTGCCTGGGTGAGGTGCATGAAAGCGAGTTCGCCCATGCGATCTACTATAACCTGGGACTTGCTCATGCCAAGCGCCGGGAACACGGACCTGCGGCTCAGTATTTTCAGATGGCCCTGGCCCGGAAGCCGGATTTCGTGAAGGCCCAGCAGGCCCTGGCGCGACTGGAGCCGATCGGCGCGTGATCGTGAAGGCTCAGTAGGCCGTCGTGCGACTGGAGCCAATTAGTATCTGTCATTTCAAAGTCGAGGGGCCTTGTGGGCCCCTTTTTTACACCCAAAAGCCAAGGGTTTAAAGAAGGATTCTGCACACGACAAAAGTCACCTTCACCAAAATGTATGGCATTATTGCTCTATTGTTACAGCATCGTACATGATTCAGTCAATTATCGCCTATGCCTTCCGATAAGGAATTATAAGATTTGCTGCACACAAGCAATAGAGGGAAGCCCCGCAATGCGATTTGGACGTTACATCGTAGGATTGCCCAGCCAGGACAACGATACCTTGCATCGTTCCCAAAACACCGAGGCGCCCCCATCGCAGGATAATGAGCAGGATGTCAACGGCTCCGAACAAAAGGATGCTGATGCCATAGTATGATCCCAGACTCTCTTTTCCCAATCCTGGGAAGGCCTAAGCTTGCATGGTGGAGGGGGCTGACATGAGTCAGTCCCTTCGGTTTTTTGGGGGCAATGCGTCGTGAATCGCATCCGCGAGGCAGCGGCCCAGACGCTCGATCTTATCCCCGGATAAAGGCACGTCATCCAATTGATAATCAGTGAAATCTTCGGCCCAGCTCGACAGAAGATGCTTCGGCACGTCGAGGGAAATCGAGGGCACGCTGCGAATGTGCTGACCGCTCAGGAACGCGGACGATGCGCAGTAGGGAACATTTTCCAGCTGCGGATAGTCGGCGTCATTCAGCGCGTTTTGAATGGAGGCCACAAGGCGAGGATCCGCCCAGCGCTGACCGTGATCGTCGGCTGTGATGAGGTCGATGCTGCGCCGGTATTTGTGATCGCGCGCTTCGATGAATTGCGTCACGTAATCTTCCAAACGCTGGAAGGAAACGGGCAGGATATAACGGCTGCCGTTGCCATCCACGGGACAGAAGCTCGCCATCGAATGCACGTCGATCAGATAAGCCGCGTGGCCCGCTCTCATTTCCTCATAAAGCGCCGTCACGCGATCGAGCGTCTTTTGATGAATGGCCAGAAAACTTTCCTTCAGCTCGACGAAAAGCGCGGTCGGCAGACAGGATCGCAGGCAGTGATCCATCAGCCGGCCCCCGTCAATGATGGCGCGGGGATAGTTCACACAGACGACCTGGCTCGATACGTCATAACGTCGAGCAAGGTTATGAGCGATGGCATGAGCCAGCTCATCCGCACCGACATCGCGTTCTATCGCTAAATATGTTTCGAAAAGCGGCCACACTGCTTGAAGTCGCGCATCGGCGGCTATCATCGGAAACGCCTCCAGGAAATCCTTGGCGTCTGCACCATGCGGTGATATCAAAAGCACCCGAGACGGACCGCCTGCCTCGTAGGTGGTTTCTTTCAAACTTTGGTAGGTCATAGGGTCTGGGTTTCTCCCCGGTCGATGGCTTGCATCTTAACATGAGTCCGCGGACCATGCTATGGTGATCGCTGGATTATAACGGAAGGAGGACGCGGGTGGAACTCATCAATCATTGCCGTCGTGAGGTCTTTAAAAGACTCTGGAAACATTACACGCAGCTCGTGCCGGATGTGGCGAAGCTGAACCAGGCGTTCCAGGCTCGCGGTGAAGAGTGGACCGAAGATCACGTGGCTTATCGCACCTTGCCCGGTGAATTCACCGGCGCTCATATCCTGCAGGGTGTGTTCGAAGTCCTCGGCTACACGCGCAAAGATGATTATTTCTTTGACGCGAAGCAGCTGAAAGCGTTCTGGCTCTGTCCACCGGATGTGACCGGGCACACGCGCGACGCTTCGCCCAAGATCTTCGTTTCGGAATTGATCCCGACCAAATTCTCCTCGGACTTTCAGGAAGTCATTCGCCGCCTGACGTCGCAGGTGACCGCTTCCCCTTTGCGCCGCATCCAGCAGCTGCGTGATCAGGTGAAAGCCGGCAAGCAGGACGCCGCTGATGCATTGATCAAGGAATGCGTAACGCTGCTCACGACCTTCCCTTCATGGAATCGGCCGAGCCTTCGCGATTATGAAGTCCTGAAGAAAGAGAGCGAGTACGCGTCGTGGACCATGCTCTATGGGCATCAGATCAATCACTTCACCGTCAGCGTTCATCTTCTGAAATCCTTCAAGGGGATAAAAGAACTCGCCGACTTTTTGGAGAAGGATGTGAAGGTGCCGATGAACAAGGTGGGCGGTGTCGTGAAGGGCACGCCTGATCTTCTTCTGGAGCAGATTTCGACGATGGCCGTGGATATGGAGTACGAATTCCAGGAAGGCCTGGAGAAGGTGCCTTACGGCTTTGTGGAATTCGCGTATCGCTATCCCCTGGCTGGTAAGAAAACGGATGGCCAATGGCAGTCGTACTATCAGGGTTTTGTGACTTCGAACGCCGATAAGATTTTTGAATCGACCTTCAAATGAAACAAAAAGGCCTCGGTTTTTGATGACCGAGGCCTTACCATTGCGACCCAAGCTTGTTTCCAGCTTGAATGTTCCAACGAATCCTACTTCACATCCTTGCAGCAGCGAAAGCTCAGATGATAGTTCGCGTGACTATCAGGGTGACGCAAACGTGTGCCGTGCCAGTACGGGGCGCGCCAACGGCAGTGATCCGGATGTGCCTGGTATTTATCCCAGATAAACCAGCTGCCCTTCATTTCCGTGTAACCGAGTTCCTTGCTGCCTTTGCTCGCCATCTCTTCGGCCTTGGTCGGCAGATTCATGTGCTCCGCGGCGTTGCCATGCAGATCGAAGACTTCCAGCGCGCTCTTGCAATCCGGGAAGGAGCCGACGGGATAGGTGTTCGAACCGCAGCGCTGCCAGTCGCCACCGTTGCAGCCGTCGTCCTTGATGGAGTTCATGCCGCAGATCCCTTTTTTACGTTCCTTGCCATAGGAATAGACAGCGTTCTTATCCGCCACGCGATTATGCGCGAGGCGGCGCTGCCTTATTTTGTTTTCAGGTGATGCGTCCTTGAAGGTATCAAAGGCGTAATCCGGCTCCTCCAAAGCGCCGGCGCAGGCCCCTTCCCACTCATGCGCATCACAGATACGTTTGCCGATGGACGTGCAGATGTCGGCGGCTTCCACCGCGCGGGTCCAGACGACTGGATATTCACAGGGCACATTCGGGAATTCAAACTGGTCGATGCACACTTTCGCAGCTTCCGCTTTCTCCTTGGCGGGATTATAAAGGGGAGCCATGTAAGGTGCACCGCAGATTTTTTCAAACTGCGGGTTTTCGAAAGTGACGCCAGCTTTCTTCGCTTTGTCGAGGCACTGCTCGGTGGTCATCGGGTGATGGGTGACTTTCGGATTGCCCTGGCCGATATAAGCCGAACGGCTGTGGAATTTCTCCAGGACCTTTTTATAGTCCTGAATCAAAGTCTCACGCTCCACCGCAAACGTGGGAGTTGCCCATAAAGCGATCAGAGCCAGGCACGTGGAAAGGGACCGCAGGATCATATCTGTCTCCTTGGACGAACAGCGAGAGCTGAAACACTGACATCCATCATAACCAATTCGCGGCATGCAGGTCCAGTTGGCTTGGATGATCGGGTGAGGGCTTGCATCGCACGTCGTTTTCGATGTACCTAAAGGATGGACACGGGGATGTGCATCCCTTCCATGACCTTTCATCGCATTGAGGAGCCTCTATGAAACTTTTTGCTGCCCTGCTTCTTGCAGGAACCCTTGCCGCTCAGCCTTTGGCTGCGCAGAGCGGTGGCCGGGCCAAGCAGGCGATCGTCCACGCGGGAATTGATGAGGGTGGCCTTGCGCTCGGTGGAGACTTTTTGGTCAACGACACCGCCACGGAAAGTTACGGCGGCTATCTGCGGATCTTTTCCAAGGACGAGGACAAAGGGGCTCCCGCGATCTTTGCGATCGGCGCATCGGGTCGTGGTCATGTGAAGGTTGGTATTTTTGAATACTACCTGTCGCCCGGGTTCGGACTGATTCATCACAGTCTGGATGAATCGGAGGTCCTCTTCGGGCCGACCTTGACCTATGGTTTGACTGCGGATCTGGATCAGTACATCGGCCTTGGCGTCGAGAACACGAAACTTTATAGCTGGATCGGCGAATACAAGGGCCTGATCAAGGACACGTTCCTGGCTCATGTGCGCTTCCGCCTGTGAGATTTTTTTATGCACTTCGGTCGCGTTCAGGATGATCGCGCTTTGGATCTGGCCCTGCCGGATCCCCGGCCGCGCACACAGGGATTTTTAAAGCTCGATCACAAGGGCCGTGGCCTCATACGCTGCGGGGCTCCGGTGTGGGTTTGCAAGGAATGGACAGGTACTGTCTATCCCGAGGGCGCGCGTCCTTCCGAATATCTCTCCGCTTATGCTCAGCATTATGATTGCGTGGAATATAACGGCTCTTTTTATCACCTGCCCGCTGCGCATCAGGTCGCGGGCTGGGTGGCCCAGGTGCCGGAGGGTTTTTCCTTCTGCCCGAAGGTGCCGCAGGATCTTTCGCATAAGATGCATCAGTCGCTTGATGTGGAGCTGATGCAAAGGTTCAAGACGGTGTGCAGCTGGTTCGAGGATCACCTGGGACTCATATTCATGCAGCTGCCCGACTGGTTTGCGCCTGCGCATTTTCCTGCTTTGGTGGGCTTCATTGAGCATTGGGATAACGCGTTTCCCCTGGCGATCGAGTTCCGGCATCCAGATTGGTTCAAGGATCATATGCTTTTGGATCCTGTCATCAATCTTCTTTTCAAAAGCAAAATAGCCACAGTCATCACCGACAGTCCTGGGCGGCGCGATGTGGTGCATATGGCTTTAACGCAGCCGAAGGTCATGGTGCGGTTTCTGGGTTGCTTCCCCTCGCGGAAGGACGATCAGCGCGTGCGGGCCTGGATGGATAGGCTGACGGAATGGGCCGAGGCCGGGATGGATGAGCTGTATTTCTTCGCTCATCAGGAAAGGCACGGAGCGATTCCGCAGACGGTGGATTTCGCGCTGCGGTATCTTTATGAGAAGCGGGTTTTACATTAATCGTCGTCCTCGGCGGGCGCTTTTTCGCAGGCCGTTCGCAGGATATTCCAGGATTGAAGGCTCAGGGCTTCTTTGCCTTCCGGCTGGGGGTAGCTCTCCCGGAGGCTGGCTACGCGTTTCGATGTTTCCGGGTGGGTCGAGAAAATATCGAGCACCGGCTTTAAAAAGCGCAGAATAGCGTGAGTCTCTTCCTTGTCGTCCTCTCGCATCGTGATCGCATCCAGCGCCGAGGCCAGGGCCTTCGGGCTGTAGCCTGTTGCCACGAGACGCTCGGCACCGAAATGATCCGCCTCCTCTTCCATTTCGCGTGATAGGGCCATTTCCCCGGCCTGTTTCATCAGCGAGGGATCGACGACAAAGGCTCCGGAAAAATCACCGACCAGAACACCCCAGGCAAAGCCGGACAGCGACGCGCGAATGAATTCACTCAGATTATGTCTGAGTTCCACATGACCCAATTCATGACCGAGAATGGCCAGCAGTTCCTCGGAACTATGAATGCGCCGCAGAAGTCCTGTTGTGACCGCGATCTTGCGGCCGGGAAGGGCAAAGGCATTCGCCATGTCCCAGTCGAGGAGCATAAAGTCGATGGGGGCCGCGTTTGCATCCTGCGGGCGAATCTTCTGTCCGAGTTCAGCCAGAATTTCGTTCGCCTGCATATCATGGCAGCCATGTTTTTCAAAAAAAGTTTCGGGAAGGAGCGAGGCGAACAGCTGGCGCTCCCTTTCCGGGCTGATGCTGCTGGCGATGCCTCGTGATAAAGGCCGCATGCCCATGATCAAGAGCGTGACGAGGACGATGACCGAGGCCAGAAGGCCGGCGATCACCGCATTTTTTCGTGAACCGCGAACCTTGTCGAGCGCGTCCAGACCTGGAAGGTTGGCAAGATCCGCGCCGGATACAAGAAGGGTCGCATCGGTTTTTCTATGCGTATAGAGTACAGCGTTGGGCTGTTTCTCCCAGTGAAGTTCGGCCATCGTCCATGTAAGGGACGGCGCATTCACCCGCTGAATGATCCACTGCCCTTGGATAAAGGACGCCTGGACTGATTCTTCGACTGGGCTTTGGCCGTCGCAAAAAATAGCGGAAAAAACCTGCTGCATGATCAGACTCCCAGCGACATGTCCACGCCCCAAAGATCACTCATGGTTTCCCCACCTGCCGAGGCAAGGTCCTTGTTTTGACGAACAGCGGAGAAATCAAACTGGCCCAACACAGCGTAACGCTGCAGAAGGCGCTGACGAGCCCAGACCGCAACCCAAGGGTAGGCGAGGCCGAGAGTCAAAGTGGTCAGAATCAGAGGCACAAAGATCATGGAGATGATATCGATGCCGGTGAGCTGCGCGCGCACAACGGTCTGATCACCGATGCGGGTATGGTTGGCATCGAAGTTCATGCGCCTGGCCAGGGCAAACGGAGTATAAAGATAGCAGGTCACGACCATCAGCAGCGCGTTTTCAATCGCGAGCCAATAGGAATCGCTGAGGCGCGCGGTATAGCTGAAGGGAACGTTGCCCCAGCGGGTGGCGTTGGTCAGATTTTTTCTAAGGTTATAAAGCAGCACCGGCAGGTAAAGACCGAGCGTCAGAGAAACGAAAATAAGGTCCAGGGCGTAGCGCTTGAAGAAAGCATTCCGCTGGCTTCGATCTATGGAAAAATATATCGAGCGGTAACGTGTGCGCGAGAGGCGATAGGCTTTACCACCCCAGATGACCAAAGGCAGAAGGCCGTAGAAGAGGAGTGTGAAAATACCGGACAGCACGGCGCCCAGAACCGGCGATTCCGCCGTGATACGGCTGCCATAGATAATGCCGGCATAGATGACTCCGTAAACCAGAAGGCCTTTGAAATAGCCGATGGCGATTTCCTTGCCGTTGCCGGTGAAGGAAAACGCGTGAGATCCGAGTTTCGTATGATTCATCAGAAAGCGCAGGCGTTCCGCGCGGGCCCAGGGGTAATAGAGGCCAAGGGTCACAAGGGTGAGCAGGGTGGTTTTCAAAAGGATCAGAAGATAGTCCAACGCCTGGCCGTTGAAACCCAGCGTGAGATCGACGGGACTTGACTGACTTTGCGGGGCGTTTTCCTGTATTTCTGTCATTTTGGCAACCTTAGCATTGAATAGAGGGGTTGATACGCCTGGGGGAGACGAGTTTGGGCGGTGTTTATTGCAGCTGGATTGATGGAGCGTCCTCAGAAAGTGACTTCGAGGCCCAGGAGTGAAGGGGGCGGGATTTTTGGGGTGAACGGAAGGGGGAAACGGACGGCTTCCGCTTCGGACCTCAGGGCGTGAATAATGAATATGATTATGTTTCGCAAGTGATATTATGGAGCTTCGCGGTGAAGTAAGTTTAACGCCTTCGCAAAGGGAAAGGACCTCAGCTCGATGCGATACTCCTGCCTTCTCGTCTTCATGCTTTCGTTCGAGGCTTTCGCTGCGCCGCATCCTGCCGAAGTTCCGGTTGTGAATCCGCCCATACTCAGGAGCGTCGACTATAGGCAGGACGCAAGGTTTCAGGTGACGGCCGGGCTTGGCAGTCTGATACCTTATTTGGGCTTTTCTCTGAACCTCGGCTACTTTCAGGAGCCGGATCGTCTTTACACTCTGTCTTATACGACAGGAGTGGATATGAAGGACTTTCTATTAAACCTTTTCCTCGGGCATGATGATGAGGTCCACGCTCGGCTGCTGACGGCCGGTTTTAAGCAGTTTTTTGCCAATAGCTTTTACGCGGAAGGCAGTGGTTTCATGCGCCGGCTCACGCAGGTCGCCACCAACGAACTTTCCTATTCGTCCCGTGAAGGCGTTGCCGACTTCACCATGGATAGCCTTGGTGTCACGCTCGCATTCGGCAACCAATGGCAGTGGCCGACCTTCACCATTGGCTGTGATTGGGTCGGGATGATGGTGCCTCTGGTTCACGGATCTTTGCGCGCGGATGAAGCGCCAGGTGTGGATCCTCAGCTTGTGGCTGAGGAAGGGGATGACTTTAAGACTTTGGTCAAGGAATCGCGGCTGACTCTGCTGCGCTTTTATTTGGGTTATACGTTTTGATGGTTGGCGCCTGCCTTAAACATAGCCCTTGGTCGCCAAACGCTTCCCTGACAGCGCATAAGCCTCATGACTCATATCCGGTGTGCCGTTCGCATCATTCCACCGATTATAAAAATTAAAAAGCGCACACACATTGATCGCATCATAGATGGCTTCATCCGACCAGCCGGCGGCTTTGAGTTCGTCGATGTCGGCCTGGTCGGTGCGGTGAGCTTCCTTCGTGATCTTGCGGACGAAGTGGAGGAGGACTTTTTCGGCTTCGGTCAGTGGCGCGGTTTCGGGGTTGGTGCAGGCGGCGCGGACCTGGTCCTCGTTACCAAGGAGTTCTGTGGCCACAGCCACGTGGGAGCCGGTGCAGAAGGCGCAGCGGTTGGTGGCGCTGGTCACGGCGGCGATGAGTTCGCGCTGGCCGATGGTCAGGGGCGAGGGGCCGCGCATGATGGCTTCGGTGAAGGCGGAGAGAAGCTGAGTCATCTCGGGTTTGTAGGCAAAGAGATGCCAGATGCCGGAGACGGGGAGCCCGGCGGCCAGATTTTTGGTGATCATTTCCCCGTAGCGTCCCTGTCTCGCGGCTGCGACTTCCTTCAGAAACATCAGTGCTCCTTTGCATGGGATGACACTTCCATCTTACCCGGCAGACCGGGATTTTGCATCCTGCGAAGGAGCCTGATTTTCAATTCAGCACAAAGGCATCGGAAACGCCCTGATAAGGCGTGATGCGGCCCGTCCAGCCGGATTTTTCATCACCCTGATGACGAATACGGTAGGTGCCCGGTTCAGCGCCTTCCGTATGCCAGGTGATGGTGACCTTCGAGTTGGCAATGCCGCTGCGTTCCCAACGGTAGGTCGTGTCGGGATCAAAATCGTAGCGAACCGGCAGGTAAACATCACCGACCAGTTTTTCCACGATCAGAAAGCTATCCTGCGTGCGGTAATTATTATTGGGATGCGCACCCCAGAACTGAACGCTGACTGTGTCCCCGCGAGTATAGGCGGCCAAAGGCTGGGTGATCACCGAACCATATTTTTTATTCAAAGGCTTATCATCCAGGAAGACCTTGGCGGTCAGGTCCACGGATTTGCCGGTGATATCCTCCGGGGTGGGACCGGCGGGAACCTCGGCATTCTGAACGATGGCGCGCGACAGCTTCACGAATTCCTGCTGAAACGCAGCCTGCTCATGCGGCCCGAACAGAGTCGCAGCCCCTTCGTACCACTGCTTCGCATACTCCTCGCGCGTGGCGAGATAGGAAGCATAAGAGTTGGCGAGACTGCTGATCACACCATAGCGCACACCCAGCGGCGCGAGTTCATTCACCACGGCCTTACGGAAACGACGGCCGGACATGGTGGTGACTTCAGCCGGAACCGCGATCAAGGCCACGCTCCCGATCTTGATGATCTGCAGCGGCATGATCTGTGGCGTCATGGTCGGGCCCTTGATATTCACATG
>NZ_DASTAT010000133.1 GCF_035712445.1 Oligoflexus sp.
GGGACCAGGATGAAGCTGGCAATAAAAAACAAAGCCGCGAACAGCTGAAACGCGAGCTGGAACTCTTAAAGAGCGAAAACGCCCGACTTCAATCGAACGTCAGTCAGCTGACCGAACAGCTGGCCATGGCCATGAGATCCCAGGCTCACGTCACCAAAGCCTTGGAATCCAACAATATCATTCCTCCGCAGCTAAGGCCCGTTTTGGTGCGTGAGCTGAGCCTTCAGGAGCGCATCATCACCCTGAAATCGGGGCGCACGAGCTACACGCTGCCAATCTTTTTCCTTCGTTTCATGCCGCGGATCGGTGATCCCTGCTTTCTGAACATCAAGGACGACCAGATCGTCGACGCCTATTTCTATGAAAACCGGGGTCTCGATTTTCATCAGGAAATGGCCGAGGTCCTGCATGTGGAAGAGCAGAGCTGCAAAATTCGTACAGCGCAGCGCAAAACCCTGATCTGGACGGTGAAACATCCCCAGGAGGCTCAGGTCTTTTCCCAGCTGAAACGCGGCTCCAAGGTCATACTCTCCAGCTTTGAAGGCGTTCCTGTCAAACTCAGCCTCGTTTTGAATCAGGACACCGGATACTGGACCCACATCGTGCAGGAAAAGCAAACCGTATTCCAACTGGAACTGGATCGTAAATCCGAAGCCGCGGCCCTGCCGAGCTTTGATGGAAAGGATTAAGGAATGGAAGGTCTCTCCTTTAAGAAGTACATGCAGACGACGCATAAGCGCTTCGATCCCGCCGCGCTTCTCCTCAGCCTTATGGGGATCGCCGCCGTGCTCTATTCCATGGCGAAGCATAATAAAAACTCATCCTACTTCGATTTTCATAGCTTCATGATCGTCCTGGGCGGAACTCTGGCGAGTCTCACCTTCCAGTTTGATCTGCGCAGTATGCTGTCAAGCCTTGTGCTGGTGGGTAAATCCTTCCTCGGAACCCCGGAAAAACCCATCATGGGCATCGTCAAGGAATTGGATGATGCGATCCTCAGCCAGGCGCAGCTCGCTGATCTGCGCGAGGGCCTGGCCATGGATGGCGAGCTGCTCAACGACATCGTCTACATGCACCACCAGGGACTTCTCTTCGAGGAGATCGACGAGTTCGTGACCTCGCGCGTCGCCGATCAGTATCTGGCGCGAAAAATCGCCGTGGAAGTCCTGCGCAAAGGCGTTCTGATCGCACCGGCCTTCGGCCTCTTTGGAACGGTCATGGGTCTGATCGGTGTTCTGAAAACCCTGAGCGATCCCAGCAATATCGGGGGATCCATGTCCCTGGCCCTCATGACCACGGCCTATGGCGCGGGCTTGAGTTCGCTCGTCTTCACGCCCCTCGCCGGACGCCTTGAACATCACAATATGATTTATCTCGATGTCCACCAGCAGATTCTCAGCAAGATCGGCATTCTGCTCAAACGCGAGGAGAGGACGCTTGAAGCTTCAGGAGTTGGCTAATAGCGGCAGCGAGGAGAGTTCCTCCACAGCCTTTTATATCGGCCTGAGCGACCTCATGGTGCTTTTGCTGGTGTTTTTCCTTATGCTTATTTCCATGAGCAAGATTGATAAGGGTTCGTTTGAGAAAATCCGTGCCGGCTTCACCGGCTCGACCAAGGGCACGCTGGTGGAACTCTCGGCCCAGCTCCAGGAAATCGTCGAAGGCCAGCCCGGAATTCCCGGCGTGAAGGTTCATCTGGCGGAAGACGGCGTGCGCCTCGACCTGGATACCGGGGCGCTCTTCGATTCCGGCAGCGCGCGGCTTAAGCCCAATGCCATCGATCCTTTGATGCCCATACTGAAGATCATCAAGGATACCGGCTATACGATCGATGTCGAAGGCCATACCGATGATGCTCCGATGCACCGCATCTTCAAGATTGATGGCGTTCCGAATCTCGAAAACAACTGGTCGCTGAGCGGACGTCGCGCCAGCAGTGTGATCAATGTGCTTTTGGAAGACGGTTTTCAGGGCAGTCGCCTGCGCATCGTGGGCTATGCCGACACGCGGCCGATCCAGGCTGTGGCCGGTAAACAGGAAAGTGAGCTGGAGGCCGCGCGGGCCCTGAATCGCCGCGTTTCTCTCCTGATCAAATAGTTAAAAAAGGGCGAGGGCATTACCTTGGCAGTCTTGAACAGAATGGCGAAAAAGGATGTGGAAAGCGGCCTCGGCTACCGCCTGAATAAGGATTATAATTTCCTTCTGACCCGCGTCCCGCTGCCCGAGGGTTCCGACGTTTACGTCCTCGACAATAAGAGCAAAAATGAGCGCATCATCATCCCGCGGGAACTTTTTGATCGCTTTCGTGCCGCCTTCGTTTTTTTCCAGCAGGAATTCGAAAACTCCCAGGCGCCCCAGGATGTGGAGAAATCCATCTACTTCCGTGACAAGGAAGTCTTCAAATTACGTCCGACCATCGGCGACCTGAAGAAGATCACCATCCAGGACTTCACCAGGATGCAGGGTTCCTCGGGCTTTATCACGGTGCCGATCGAAGGTTTCGTTCACCTGGCCCGCATCTTCTATCAACCGAGCCTCAAGCATACGAGCGAAGTCTTCGAACGCCTCGTCCGCTATCACAAACTCTTCCAGTTCTCGTTCACCTCGGGCAGCGAGAGCATCACGAGCCAATTGGCTCTGCGGCGGGACGTCCTCTCGCAGATCGACGAATACGTGCCCATGATGCGTTCCAAGGCCGGGGAAAAGCGCCCGGACCTCGTCGTGGACAAGGATGCGGCCCTGGATCTGGCGCATGCCAGTGGCGCGGGTTTGGATAAGAAGAATCAGGCCGGCAAATTCAAGCCGAAACTCGGCGAGAAAGATGGCGAGAAATCCTATACCGTGGATTACGCGACTCTCTTTCAAAGCGGAGCCAGCACCGAGCCTGAACGCCTTCTGCGCACCGCGGATGATCAGACCAAGCGCGGGGCCAAAGCCACCGCCAAAACCTTTCCTTTGCCTTTGAATGCCTCCGATATCAAAAACCTCAGCAAGCTGCCCTTTGTCTGTGAACTCACGACCGAGGACGCCACCTTCCTGCGGGAATCGTTTCTGCAGGATCGCAGCGCGGAACTCTTCCTCGGCTTTGAAATGGTGGACGCCATCTTCAAAACCGAAGGAAAAATGAAGACCTTTCGCTTTCCCCTTTACTATATGAAAGTCACGATCGAGGAATCGGGCCGCCTGATCCACATACACCCGACCCGCCGTCCTGAAATTTACATGAACCACCTGGCGCTCACCTCGCTGGTGGAAAGCTTCACACCGGAAAATCCCAACGGCCTTGATCCTTTGGAGCAGTTCTATCAAACGCTGACCACGCAGAAGATCGAAATGCGCGGCCGCATGCTGGAAATCACCATCCATCGGCAGCTGCCGGTACTGGAAGACGTCTTTCAAAGAACCCGCGACATCCTCCTCGGACTGCCCGGTGAAAACGGCAAGGGCGGGATCCTTGGCGGTCTTAAGCTGATAGGCATCGAATGCGACCTCGATTCCGTCGCGCTCTATAAATCATCCCTCGGCGCTTCGCCTCTCCTTCAGGCTTTGGAAGTGGATATTGATCGCATCCAGGGCGTGGCGGATGAATATCCCGATCGTTTCTATCGCTCCCTGCTCGGCCGCTTTCTGACGCCTGAACTGAAGCATATGGCCCAGGAGAGCAAGCCCTTCTATCAGTCCATCTACTGCCCTGGGGCTCTGCCGCAGTCCACGCGTGAACTCTTCCACAAGCTGAATCACAATGATATCGTGCTGCTCGAAGGCCCTCCAGGCACGGGGAAGACCTTTGCCATCATGAATCTTCTGATTCACTGTTTGAATACAGGGCAGCGCCTTCTGGTCGTCAGTGATCAAAAAGCGGCGATTCATGCGCTCGATGAGAAACTCCAGGAATTCCTTTTGGGACATGATCGGGAATCCGCTCTGGCCCGCAGTCAGATGAATCTTTTCCGCCAGGCCATCAAGGTCGTGGACCGTGTTCCAGAAGGGTCTTTGGCTCTGAATCAATGGATGATGGCCCTGACCGAATGCCTCGCTCTGGATAACAGCAGCGATCTGCATATTGACAAGGACGAGTCCGTAATCCAGTCCCAGATCGCCGAAGTCGATGCCGCTCTGCATCAGGCGCTCAAGGAAATCCACCAGCGCATGCAGGAGCAGATGGCCCCGGAAACCCATCGACGCCTCGTGGCCCCGAAGCATGCGCATCCCACGACCCAGGAAGACATTCATGACTTCATGGCCTTTCTCGATTTTGCGGGAGCCGGCCGTCACGAGAAAAAATCCCCGACGCAAAAATATACGCAGAACACACAGATCATCCGCGATTTTATCGTGGACAGGGCGAAGCTTGCGGATGAACGCTATCTGCGCTGCTACGAATTCTTCGCCTTCGATGGCGGAAACCTTGATCAGGATGCCAAACGCAATCAGGACGCGCTGAATCTGGTCGAAGCCTGCCTTCAGCAAAAGCCGCGGGATGAAGCCAGCCTTGAGCGCATCCTGGCCCTGCACGAGGATTCGTCGATCGCTCGCTTGATCTGGGATGAATGGCGCGAAGCCTTTCCCCATGGGGAATGGGCCGGCACAGCCATGCTGCGCAAACTTTGGGCGCGGCTCAAGCATCCATGCCTCGCTCTATGGCATGAGCTGCAGGCTTTTCTGAATCATCAAAAGGCTCTACTGGAAGCTCTTTCCAAAGCCACTGAAAGCGCCCGCGTCTGCCGCCAGGTGCAGGGCATGCACGAGACTCTTCATCCGCAAAAAGCCGGGGCTCCGTCCCTGGCTTTGGAAACCGGCATATTCTCGCAGCTTATTCTGGAAGATCAGCTGACCTCGGTACAGACCTTGCTTCAGACCATGCGGGAACTCCAGGACAGCCGGGACCGCCTCGTCAAGGAACTCTTCCTTTTGCGCATGAGCCGCGTTGTGGAGGCAGGACGGGCCAAGGATGAAAAGAATCCGACCAGCGCCTGGACCAGTATTGAAACCCTGCTCCAGGGTCTGCGCGAATGCAATTCCATCGAGCATGGGGTCGGCGTGATCCTGCTTCAGGATCTGCAGAGGGCACTGATCCAGGCCTTTCCGATCTGGGTCTGCAGAAAACAGGCGGTTTCCTTTCTATTTCCTGCGAAAGAGCAGCTCTTTGACCTTGTGATCATCGACGAAGCCGGCCAGTGCCGGGTCGACGACGCCATTCCCCTGCTCTATCGCGCGCGCAAAATCATGGTCGTCGGTGATGATCGGCAGACCGTGCTGGATAAGAATTCCCCGGTGGATGATTTCCTCTTTCAGGCCTTCAACCTTGAAGACCATCTGCGCCAGACCCAGGCCCGCGGCATGAAAGGCGGCGGTTCGCATATCTTCGGCCTTGTGAAATCCATCAAGCAGGCGGAAGTCATGCTCGATGAACACTTCCGCTGCCCTCCGCAGATCATCGACTATTCCAATAAGTACGTCTATGACTCGCAGCTGAAGATCATGCAATGGGCGCGGAAGGATATGCCACCGGCTGTCATCGTGGATTATAGCGAGAAAAAGGCTACCACGCATAGTAAGCCAACCAGCGGCAAATTCAAGGATATCGAAACCGATCTGATCGATCGCTTCTTCGATTACATCACGGCCACGATCAAAAAAATCGAAAAGGAACTGGGCCGGCCTATCAATGTTGAAACCGAAGTGGCCATCTGCTACTTCCTTTTGAAGAATGAACCCTATATCAAGGATAAAAAGACCCAGTTCCTGGCCAAACTCAATCGCGGCAAGGACGTTCTGGATGGTGCCGGTGCGGCCCTGCAGGGCAAGGAACGCAATTTCATCTTCTATCTGTGGGATATCAATCGGGGCAACATGCGGGCCTTCCGTCAAGGCGATGAACCCGATAAGCGTCGCGGCGAACTCAACGTTCTGATGAGTCGTCCGAAGATGCGGGCCTATCACTACCTGCATTCCAGCTTCGATAATCTGAAGCAGGATTCCGCGACCATCGTCGACTATCTATGGAATGTCTATCAGAACCAGGAAACGCGCCAGTCGGCGACGGAATATGCAGCAAGAACCCGCCGTCCCAGCGCCGAGTATCTGCCCTGGAAGCGTTCCAGCGGGGAACTGATGCGGGCCATGCTGATTCAGGTGCTGCGGAAGAAGTACCGCGACAAGTACCAGGATCTCCTTGCTGAGGCCCAGGTGAGTGTGGTCGTGGGCAACCCGAAACGCAAGGTCGACCTTATGCTGCTCGGTAAAAAACCCTGGCATCCGTCCCTGGCGATTGTCGATCTCTCGACGTTCGAAAGCGACCGCAATCCAACCCTTGCCATAGCCGACTATTTCTTCCAGCTGAAGCGCGCGACTCCGCCTCTCGAACCGATGTTCGTCTTTCTGCATGAATTGGCTGATGAGCGCTCGGAAAGCTTTACGCAGCTCCTGCGGAAGATGGATGAGCTTTTAGGTCGGGATTGAAAAAGCTCTCCATTGGGAGAGCCCTGCTTCAGGATTTTTTACGCAGCGCGATGAATTTCTCAAGGTTGGCGTCATTCTCAAAATACGCCACCGATCCATCCGGGCCTGCGCCGATCACAGCGGTCGCTTTATCCACTTTCTTCCCACTCACAGGATCGACGGCATAGCGCACGGTCTCATCCTTGCCCAGGGTCGCTTTGCAATTCTCGCAGCAGCCATAATACGTTTTGCTGCCGACCTGCACGGGGATCTGATCCCTTGGGAAAACCATGTCCGTGACCATGCAGACCTTCTTGTTATCGACCTTCTGCCAAGGCTGGGCCTGGCTCTGCTGAGACGATCCCGCGGCCAAGGCCATGGTCGGCATCGAAAGGGGTGCGGACAGGGCGGCGGCGGTCAAAACAAGGTCCAAAACCTTACGCATCATGATACTCCTCGAAAAAAGCCAATCTCGATCTGGCAGGTGATGACGGACTGTATGCCGTCTACGCAAAAGTCCCCTGCTTTGTGACAGAAGGCCCAGATATTAATTTATCTATCCAATATTATTAGAAGATTCTAAGCCACGAGGCAAGGACAACCTGGCCCGGGCCTAAGGTTCGCGGCGGGCCTTCACAACCCATGCGGCCCACGCAATGGCGGCTCCGCCCAGGACATCCCAGACGTAATGCTGCCTGGTCGTCAAGGTCGAAAGACAGATGGCAAGGGCCCACATCCAACCGAAGGCCCGCCAGCCGCGGGACGAGGGACGCATGGATGCGGCAGCGATCAGCGTCATCGACACATGAAGGGATGGAAAGCAGTTGGTAGGCTGATCCAAAAAGTGGAGAAAAAGAAAAGTCTCACCCCACAAAGGATCCGCAGGCAAAAGCGGCCTTGGGTAAACCGTGGGGAAAAACAGGAAGATGACAAAGCTCAGCCCAATCCCGACGATCATGCGATAGAAGGCTGTGCTGAAATCCTCGGCCTTCTTCAGCGAGAGCAGAACGAGCAGGATAAAGAGATAGTCCGAGAGGTAAATCAAAAGCGTCCATGGCAGCAGCGGAATCGCCCGATCCAGGTCTGTCAAAGGCAGATAGACAGGACGGGTCCATGGACAATGGCCAAGTCCGCTATAGATCAAGGCGAAGACCGCTGCGCTCCATACGAGCACGCGCTTTTTCGCTTTGTCTTCAATCAAAGGCAGAATCAGTCTTCGCACGCGCACTCCGAACTTGCCATCCAGACCCTTATCGGCTGCTGGCTCCGTCTCCGCAAGTCGCGCGATTCTTCCTGGGCGGTAGGTTTTTCCTTTTCGCAATTCTGAGGATGGCCCGCAAATTGCTGACCGATCAGCGGAATGAAATAAGGGAAAAAACATCATGCGAATATATCACATGAACTGCATTTCGAGCTGTCCCCTGGGCGGCCGTCTCATGGATGGGCTTTCGCCGGGTATTCTGCAAAGAGGCCATTTGACCTGTCATTGCCTTCTGATTGAAACGAAAGACAGCCTGGTCCTGGTCGACACAGGTTATGGGCTGAAGGATGTGCATGATCCACACAGTCGCCTGAGTGCGTTCTTTTTAAAGCAGCTCAGACCGGATCTGCGCGAAGAGATGACGGCCAGGCGTCAGATCGAAAAGCTTGGCTTTCAGGCGGATGACGTTCAGCACATAATTCTGTCCCATCTCGATTTTGATCATGCCGGGGGCCTGGATGATTTTCCTCGGGCCAAAGTGCATATGATGCAAAGCGAAATACATGGGGCCAAGGCTCAAAAAACCTGGCTGGATCGCCAGCGCTTTCGACCTCAGCAGTGGTCCACGGCAGCCAACTGGCTTTCCTATCATGCGGAATCCGGGGAAAGCTGGTTTGGTTTCGCGAAAGTTCACGACCTGGAAGGGGTGCCCCCGGAAATCCTGATGCTGCCCCTGATCGGTCATACATTGGGCCATGCAGGCGTCGCCATACAACGCCCCGAAGGATGGCTGCTCTATGCGGGCGACGCTTATTTTTATGAAGGCGAAATGAATGTCGAAAAACCCCATTGCACGCCTGGTCTTTCTCTCTATCAGACCATGATGGAAAAAGATCGTCGCAGTCGGCTTTGGAATCAGAATCGCCTGCGCGAGCTGCTGAAATTCCATAGTCATGAAGTCGATGTTTTCTGCGCGCATGATGTTTCCGAATTCATCCGACTTGCCGAACGCTCTCCGGATGTGCCGGCCCTGCGTTTGCCCATGGATTCAGACCTTTATGAAAGCGGCCTTCATCGGGACCAGCCCATGCATTAAAAACCGGGTGGCGCGTCAGGCGCCGGCTTTCCAGGAAGGAAGGACGCGCCCCATGGGCAAAGGAAAGGTCATGAGAAACTCAAAAGGTCGATGCCCCGTGGCATCGGCCATCACCCCAAGACGAATCGAGATTTCACCACCCAGAGCGTGAACTTCTGAAAGCACGGCGTCCATACCCACGCCACGCCCGGATATTTCCGAAGCCTTATCCTTGGTCGAAATTCCGGCTTCGAAGATAATAGCCGCTGCGTCTTCATCAGACTCAGGACTCCGGCCCCTTCGCGCCTCATAAATGCGCGCCAGGCGTTTCACATCAAGTCCGCGACCGTCGTCGAACACAGTCATGCAGAGCGCGCCTGCATCAATCTCGGATCGAATGACGATCCGCCCCTGGGAACGCTTGCCACTTTGCTTTCGTTCCTCGGGAGATTCCATGCCATGATCAATCGCGTTACGAATTAAATGCAGAAAGATGCCCAGGAGTTTCAAAGCCACGGCTTCGTCCGCAGCGAACGCCACTCCATCTTCGATGACAAGTTCCGGGTCCTGCTTATCCAAAAGCCTCGCGAGAGATTTCTTTTCTGCCTCCAAGGGTGCAAGGATGTGTTTGAGCAGTTTTTTGCCTTCGCTCAGACTCATCGCCCGTTCGATGATACGCACAAGACGCCTTCGTTCCCATTCACTGCCGCACTCTTCATCGGACAGGATCTGGCGGATGACAAGTTCCAATCGTTTCCCGGCCGCCGCTGACTCCACCTTCGCCGCATCCGTGCCAAGCGAAGGTTCATAGAGGGTCGCGGTCATGGCCTCGTAGCGTCGGGCCGCCGTCTCACCCAAGGCGAAGGCCTCCGCTTCGCCTATCGCGCCTTCACTCAGTGCGGACCTCGGCCCCTGCGTCCTCTGGCTTCAATTCCACGATGTGCCAGACCTGGGGATCGGCCTGCATGAGGCTCCGGGTGAATTCACCTTGCTGATAGCGTTTCACGCCGCGGATATAAACGGCCAGCGTTTCAAGGCCATTCGGGAAATAGAGCACATCGCCTGCATTCAAAGAGGCAGGCAGCTGCATTTTGAAGAGTATGGTTTTCTGAAAACCAGCAGGAACCTTATCGTGTTCATAAGGTTCAAATGAAAATGCGCCCGCATCGCAAGCTTCCCAGCAGAACGAGTGTTCCGCCTTCGCATCGCGCGAAAGATCGACCCACTCCATGGATGCCTCGGCCTGCGCAGGACGAAGAGGAGCGATCCAAATCAGGATCAAAGCTGCTAATACACGCCATGAACTATTCATTGCACTCAACCCACGCTCTTTTATCAATTCCAATATTGGACCACACCTCCCAGGCCGACGCGACATAAAAACACCCCTGGTCCGGGCATTCAAAAATTAGGTGTTGAAAGCGAAGCGAAACGAAGGCTAGAATCGCTCACCACTCCAATAAAAACAGGCATGAGACAGGGATGAGTATGAGCCCTTCATCAGTTAATGTGAACGGTCATGTGAAGACTTTGCTGGAACGAGCAGAGGCTGCAGGCATCAGCATCGAACCCAGCCCTTCGCGTTTCAGCGACAAGCTCCTTTCGTATATGGATGTCACACCTGAGCATACCGCCCCTGCACGACAGATCATAGGAGCCTTGGAACGGACTCTGAACAGAAGTCATGACGATGCGCGGCTCGTTCTTTCCCTTTGTCTGTCCCTGCAGGAGTTCACAGGCCTTGTCATGCCTGACCTTCTGAAGAAGATCGAAAAGGCCATCAAATTCCTCGACAAGCCTGCGCCCGCGACCGTGGTCCGCACGATTAAGAACTCCACGGCGGCCGCCTTGCATCCAAAAGTCATCGAGCTGCATGATCTGGATGCGATCACGGCGCTCAGCAAAGCGCCGCAGGATAGCATTCAACCCGTTGCGGGCCAGAGCGAAGTCCTGCGCGTCGGCTCCGAGGAAATCAACCTCGCCACCAGCGGCAAGCGTGAAATCGAGGCCGCCGTTCGGAAAGTCAAAGCGGAAGCCCGGAAATCCTCGGCGAGCGAGCGGAAAAAAGTCGCGCCACCCCAGGATGAAGAGCTGGACGAGGCAGGTCCAGACCTAACTCCGTCCGCATTGGAAACAAAGGCTTCCCTGGATGATGGCGACGAGGATTTGAATATTCCCGAGGAACTCCACAGCGAACTCGATGAGGCCGCGCTGGTCCTGTCCAAACTCCTGCGCACGATGCCGCGCAAAGGCAAGCTTTCGAATCTTGCTTTGGTGATTGAAGAAGCAAGGAAGCTGCTGGAATTCACCCGGCGTGATCTTGTCTTCACAAGGCAGCAGGATGCGCTGGATCCTGTGTATACCGATCTGAATTGAATCGGCTGGGATCGGCAGCCAAGGCTACGAATCACTCCCTTGGATACTTCCTTATTGACAGAAGGTCAGGGCCCGGAAGAATAGGTATAGGGTCTGGATGATGCGAGGGAATGAATGCACCTGGTTCGTATGACAGCGGGAATGCTGATCAGCTTCTTGTGGCTTATGCTGGCACCCAAGGCGCTCGGCGTTTCGACCGCTCCCGTGGTCACGCTGGATCTTGCCGGAACGACCAATATCGGCGATCGCTTTCTTCTCTTAACGGATAACCGCAGTCTCGATATCCACTCGATTTCTGAGAAGGATCATGCAGGCGCGTTCCAGATTCCCAGTCCCGCGGATCTGAATGGGGGATATTCTGAGTCCATCTACTGGATCAAGCTCAGTCTTCATAATCCCACGCCCGAGCAGGAATGGTTCCTCGTCGCGGAAACGCCTTATATGCAGTTCGACGTCTGGCGGGTCCACCCGGATGCGGCGCCGACTCTGCTCGTCGCTGGATCCGATGCCAAAAACTTTGTGCCTCTGACACTGGCAAGTGGTTCGCAGGCTGTCTTTTACCTTCGCATGCATACGCCCTATATCGCCGATCTTAAATTCCACCTCATGAACCGGGAGCATCTGAATCGGCGCAATTATAAGCAGACTGTCTTCGCCTCTTTGATCGCTGGATGTTTTCTGGCCATGATCATCTACAACTTTTTTCTCTTCATGACGCTGCGGGATAAGAACTATTTATACTACCTCCTTTTTGGATTGGTGAATTCCCATCTGAATCTTCTGGCCGTGAATTTTCCGACTGGTATAGATTACGCCTTCGGCTGGAACTGGTGGGCGATCATGCCCTATTACGTGCCGATGGCGCCGCTGGTCACCTTTCTGTTCGCACGTTCCTTTCTGCAAAGCCGCTATGAGATCCCGCGTCTCGACAAAGTGCTCCTCGCCTACATGGGCGGACTTCTTCTTTGGATGATGGCCGGATTCATTGTGCCGGCCTCCACGCATTTGAATCTTTTGAACGTCTACATGCTCCTGGGCGTCTTCCTCCTTATCCTGGCTGGTTGCCGCAGCCTCATGAAGGGATACCAGCCGGCGCGTTTTTTCCTGGCCGGGATCGGCACCTTTCTGATCGGTATTCTGATGCTTCTTTTGCGCTCGGTCGGTGTTCTGCCCAGCAACTTCTTTACGAACAATATCCATCTCCTGGCCCAGGCGGCCGAGATGATGCTGATGTCCATGGCCCTGGCTCACCGCATTAAGCTGCTGGAAGATGCGAAGACGCGCGCCGAAGTCACAGCCGAAGTGAAAAGCGGCCTTCTGCGCATCATTTCGCATGATATCGTCACGCCCTTGACCGTAGTCAAAGCCACAGCCTGGCAATTGAAAAAAGAGGTGACGGATCCCTCGCGCGTGGAACGCGTCGTACGGGCCGCGTCGATCATTGAAGAAATCGTCGGTTTCATCCGTAAAAAAGAGATGATGGAGAATGGGGAGGCTCTTGCGCTGGGGGCGGTGCTTCTGCGAAACACGTTTGATGAGCTGGCCTTCCTTTTCCATGATCGCGCTCAGGAAAAGAACATAGACCTTCATTTCGAACTGGAGCATTCCGAACTCGCCGTGCTGGCGGAACCGGTCAGCCTCAGCAATGAAGTCCTCGGGAATCTGATTGCCAATGCCATTAAATTTTCTTTTCCTGGATCCCCTGTGCGCATTCGAGCCGACCGGGCGAAAAACGGCCACGTGACGATCATCATTCAGGATCAGGGCATGGGCATGGATAAGGCGACAGTCGCGAGGCTTTTTGATTCATCCATCAAACAAAGCCGTGTGGGCACTCAGGGTGAAAAAGGCATTGGCTTCGGGATGCCTTTGGCCAAAGCCTACGTCGACGCCTATGGCGGCCGCATCGAAGCCCAGAGTCAGAACGCGTCCGAGGCTTCGCAGAATCAAGGCACCACGATCTGCATCACACTCAAAGCTGCGACGGTTCTTCCTTAGATTCCCAGGCCATCACCAGGGAGCGACTTCGATTTCACTGCGGACGCTGTCCTTGCCGGCAATTTCCTGGGCGAGGCGTTCAACCTTCAGTTTTTCCTGCTCGCTGCGAACCGGGCCTTTCAAAACCACCTGCCCATCGACGGTGATGATTTTCACATTCTGCGCATAAAGAGAAAGATCATCATCTTTGACAACAGCCTGTCGGATTTTAAGGGTGATGGTGACATCGGCTTCGTCATTGCTCTGATGTTCCGCCGTGATGCCGACAGGTCGATCCGGGACCAGCTGTCCTGGATTTTCAGCTCGCGCAAAGGAAAACGAGAGAAAAACTGCAGCAAGGAAAAGACCAGACAGCGTCCGATACATGGAGGAACTCCCGCTTGAGGTGGAATCACGGCTGATATCAGCCCTGTTCCATGATGCAGGAGTTATGCCGAAGCTTCGTCCTCGCATGGATCCCTTTCCGTCAGGAAATTTTTCAAATAAGCGACGAAATCGAGGCTTTGTCGAAAGTAGCCGATATCCCGCTCGATCAACTGATCAACGCCTTTGGCTTCCAAAAACTCTTTCGCTCCATGACCTCCTACCGCCACGTGAGGAACGTAGGCGCCCTCTGTCCTCCGCTGAATACCCTCACGTATCAGCCAGGCTTCATGACACTGCTGCCGATCATAAACGGAAAGTCCCAGGACCAAGGGCCGCATATCAACGGCCAGCTGAATGATCTCGTCGCGCGGCAGCGACGGAACAAAGGCCCGCACGGGAATGCCTTCTTCCAAAAGGCTCAGTTCCAAAAGCCTGAGGCCAAGCCAATGATAATTGCCGTCGACGCAGGAGAGGATGACGAGCGGTTTCTGACCTTGGCAGTTTTTCATCGCGGGCGTCATCGCGAAAAGATCACTGATCATGCTTTCCACTTTTTGCGTGAAGGCATGTTCCTTGGCCACAGTCACTTTCCCGGCAAGAAAGAGCCGACCCATCTCATTCAAAATCGGCTGCAGGATGCCTATCGCCATATCCACGGAACTGATGCCCAGACTCTTCGAAGCCGTTATCACGTCGGGAATCGAGATATCAGCTCCGTCCACAGCCTTATCGCGTAGATCCTGATGAAAGGCTGCAATAGGTTGAAGAGCGCGAATGTGCGAGATATCCTTATGCCGACCCTCGGAGCAGCAAGCGTCACAGATCCCATGTGTCAATTCAAGGCTCTCGTAAGGCTGCTTCTCGCCCATGTAATGCTGGCAATATGTGCACCATTTAAGCATAAAGAATCCTCGGAATAGAGCAGGTGATTTCCCTACTGTATCATAATCCGAAGCTCTTCAAAGTGGGGTCCGGGGCGAAAGGTCATCCTGATTCACACGATATTCAATATATTCCACCTCGGCGCGAAACTTCGCGAGCGCGGGCTCACTCGAATCCAAATCCTGATCGCCCACGACGATGCTCGCATGTTCCTCTTCGCCGGCTTCATCGAACAACTCCCAGTCCAGCGCATACTGGATCTGATAATGGCCATCCTGGGCATCAAAGCCCTGGAATGCTCCACTCTGAAAGCTGCGATGACGACCGGAGCCTTCCCAGCCGAATCCCGCGAGCCTTATGCTCGCACCGTTCAGCCGCGCCAGATCCTTTAATAAAAGTCCCGGGCGCATTCCGTTCTCAAAATGGAGTTCCGATCCCACGAAACGCAGCGATCTGGGTGCCTTTCTCTCTTTCCAGTTGCGCCAGGTGATTTGGATTTCCCGGTTGGTGCCGTGAAACATCGCGGTTCCCCACTGACACTGCCCATCACCGCGATAGAAAAGAAAATCCGCAAAGACCGCACCGCACTGGGCTTCAAGCGTCGCGAGGGTGGAATCAGCGCGAATAGGTTCAGGCATTGTGTTCCAGGGAAGAATTTCAGAAAGGCAGTAGGAAGCGAGCGGCTGCTGGACGGTTTCCTCGCCCAGGCCCGGCTCGGTTTCCTCGGGGCAATCCACATAGCCCTGATCCTCGGGGCTGATCACCTCGGGCAGCGAGGGTTCCGCGCTTGCGGGCGCACCCACGGCTTCGGGGGGCTTTTTGGCAAAAAATCGCGAGGCCCAGGACCCCAGGATCAAAGACCCGAGAGTCAAACCCGCTGCGATTCCCAGAACATGCTTTCGCTTCACGTTTCAGCTCCTTTATCCTGGCCCATGCTGCGCTGGATTTCCTTGAATTTCTGCCCCATCGCCTTAAGATGGGGGCGGAATGATATCGCCCCTGCGGCCAGCCGCTTTGATTTGAGTGATGTCAGTATAGCAATTTTGGAGAAGTGATACCTATGGACTCAAGCACGCTGATCACTTTAATGGCGGAAGTTGAACGCGTTTTGAAACATGACCGACTCTTCGGTTCGCTGCATCGCATTGAAACCACAGATAACGATGAGCTGATCCTGAGCTGGGACAACGCCGCCCTGCGCCCGAAGTCCAAAGCCAATCCCGGTCCTTACCTGCGATTTATGGAAGACCTGGCTGATTGTCTGGCTGACTTTGGTTACTGCTTCGCTGCCGATGAAGAGGCCAGCGAAAACCAGCGTAACAATTATCTCCTGATCGTGGCTGAAGACGACGAGGACTTTGAAGATTAAGACGAGCCCGCTCACCCTTCCCCGCTGATCCGTGACCGTGACACCATCACGGCTCAGCCATTTTCCCCCAGCCCTTCTTAAGTTTGGACAAGTTTTTGCTACCCTCACGCAGCAGGTGCCTATGCCTGAAAGGAGTAGCTCGTGAAAGAAGTCTATGGTCCTCATCTTTGGCAGATCCGCGTGGTGCGGGATCTTGTTCTGATTGCCGTTGTGATCGCCTTTTTCAATTTTGTGAGGTGGCTCTGGCCCATCTTCATGCCGATCTTCGTGGCACTTCTTTTGGCCTATCTCTTCAATCCCACCCTGCATAAAGCGAGGTCCCGTTGGAACTGGTCCCGCCCCCTGACGGCCGGCATGATCATAGGCGCCGCCACCCTGATCCTGATTGGATTCTTCGTCTGGCTCTGGCCGATCGCCGCGGAACAGGCGCGCGGGCTTGCGGAAAAGCTGCCGCAATACCTTCAAACCCTGGCCGAGCGCACCAACATCCCCATCGGTGACGTCAATGGTCAGCTGCAAAAACTCGTCTCGGGTCAGCCCGGCGAAGCCAACCCGGATCTTGTGAAAGAGGTTTTATCCCGCAGCGGCCGCGCCTATGAGATCATCAAAAATGTGGTCGGCGCCACCAGCTATGCAATGCTGCTCTTTCTTCTGATCCCCATCTATTTCTTTTTCTTCGCCTGGCACTTTGATGAAATGATCCGATACTTCGATCGCTTTATCCCCGTGAGCCAGCGCAGTCGCGTGGAAAAAATCGTTCGCAAAATGGATCAGGCGACAGCCACGTTTTTCCGCGGCCGTGTTTTGGTCTCGCTGATGGTGGCCGTGCTCTATTCAGTGGGCTGGTGGCTCGCCGATGTTCCCTACTGGTTTATCCTGGGAACCCTGGCTGGAGCCTTGAATGTCATTCCCTTTGCTTCAGGCGTTTTCTGGCCGGTCGCTGTGCTGGCGAAATACTTGGATACTTTGGGCGGTGATGGAGGAGCCAGCCTGGTTGCGATTCTGGTCTGGCCCAGCGTCGTCTTCTTTGTCGTTCAGTTCCTGGAAGGCTGGGTGCTGAGTCCCTGGGTGCAGAGTGATCAGATGGATATGAGCGCGGCGACTGTCCTGATCGTGGTCTTTATCGGTGGCGAGATCGCTGGTTTCTTTGGCCTCTTGCTGGCGATTCCGGTGGCGGCCTGCCTCAAGATACTTTTTGAAGAGGTGGTCGAACCACGCATGCTGCAAAGGGCGGCCACCACCTGATGGACACCGCCCCTTCCTTGCTTACTCTTTCGGGAAGTTTTCTGCGAAGCCTTCAAACACCTCGGCCAGCACATCGCGTGTGCTGGGCGCTTCCGGTGTGGGATAGGTGGCGTCATCATCCTTGCCCTGGATCGCGTTGACGACGGACAGGACATTGCCGATGCTGTTCACGGTATAGTTGCGGCTCGCTTCCAGGGATTTCGAAACCTGACCCGAGAAGGCCACATCTTTTTTGCTCAAATCATAAACGTGCATGGATGCAAGGACGGTGCGCTTATTCGTTTTGGTCACCGACTCAGGAGTCTTGGTGACCTTGCCTTTGTCATCCTTGCTTTCCGAAGCGGCCTGGCGGCTCTCGCCCTTTTCGGTGGTATTGGCTTCGATCTTGGCCAAAGCCACAAAGCGAACGCCGGGCGCCTTGCCAGCGATTTTGCTGAGCGTGTCGGCGTTCAGTCCCGAAGTTTTATACTGGGCGAGGACTTCATTATAGGTCGCATCACCAAGAGCCTGAATCAAAGTCTCCACCGGCTTTACGCTGACGTATTTGCGTTCGTCTTTGATTTCACTCAGCATAAGCGCGCTGTAAAGGTTGGATTCTTCGCGATTGGGAGCGCCTTTGATATTGACGACACCACCGGTCACCAGAGCGTCGCTCTTAAGGGTGGCGGGTTGAAAGCTGTCGCTGACGTAAAGCCCGTCCACTTTGGTGGCGCAAGCTGTGGTCAGAAGCAAAAGCGAGGTGACAAGAGAGAGTTGAAGTCGTGCCATGAATCGGTCCTTATTTTTGACTGGAATCACCCCATCCTCGGGGAAATACCCAGGACGGGCGCCTTGAAAGACGATCCCGTCATCGGAAGATTGCACGGCTTTTCCAATTTCTTTTCCGTCACGTTTGACTTATTTCATGGCTGCGGCCAGGGAAGCGGCGGCATCCTGAGCGGAAAGGGCCGATCCTGCACCTGCGGGCCAGGGGCTGACGCCTTTATGAGCACCGACACCCGAGGCGCTCAGGATGCTCGCGGCGGACGAACCCTGCTGCTCACCGGGCAGAGCGCCGTGGCACCCCTGACAGTTGGCCGCGTAAAGCTTCTGGCCATCAGCCAGCGAAGCCGTTCCACCCGTGGTGGCCGGCGCGGTGCCGGGCACAGGACACTCTTTTTTGCCCTTTTTGCCTTTTTGGGCCTTATCGGCTTTAAGAGCCGCACTTTCCTCGTCTGCGTAGTCGTCCTCTCCGCTGTCGCCCTCGGATTCAACGCCCTCGTCCTTGTCACAATCCTCCAGGGACGTGGACCCATCCTTGCTATCAGCATCGGACCCCGACGCGTTCGCATCCGATTCACCTTGGATCGGAGCCAAGGCGGCCGCTGTTCCACCCGAGTTCTTGCTTTTGCTGCAAGCGGCCAGGCCGGTCAGCAGCATCATGGGAATCATCAAAAGAAGGCTCAGAAAAGAACGGATCGCATTACGTGGGGCCATGGTCTTACTTCCTTTCAATCAATGTGCAAAAAACGTATCGGAACCGCTCATGAAATTTCTTAGCGCGCCTGAATAGCACTATTATTTCATGTACTTATCCATCCTAATTCTATGCACAATTTTGAAGGAAACCGGCCTTCAGCGAGGCCGTTTGAAGACGAGGAGCCGGACCTTGTGAAGGAGGAGCCCCACCGGCCCGAGCATCAGAGTGAAGAAAAGTTCCAAAGCCAGGACCAGCCGCGACCCTCCATGCTGCACGTAATGGCCAGCAATCGTGCCCCCGACGTAAAGGTCGAAGGCCAGATAATGAAGCCAGGCCGCAAGGAGGTACCAGTCGTTCTGAAAAATCGCCCGTATCCCTTCCAGGGTCCCAAAGCCTTCCGGGCTCATCCCCGCGCCCTGCAGCATGCTGATGATATACAAAGCCGCGATCACGCAACTCACCGCCCCGCTGCGAACGAGAACGGTGGTCAGACGGTGCCGCGGGATAAGTCCCAGCATCAACCAGAACGGAAGAACGGCAGTATTGGCGATTTGAAAAACGGCAGCTGGTTCCACTCCATCACTCCTCTGTGCATGTTTCTTTCAGACAAAACTATGGAAGAAAACATAACAGAAATCCGTGACGGAGTCGGCAGACTTCAATCAGCGACCATGATATCGACGCAACTATAAAAAGCCATCGGCGTATCCCCTATGTTCCAGCGGGCCAGGAGCGTATGCCGGCCACTGGGTAAATTATGAAGGGTATGCGCGACCTCGCGGCCTGGCATCGCCTGCGCACCATCCACAAAGGCCAGGCGGGTGCCGTTCAAAAAATACTCCCAGCTTTGCGTGCGATGGGGAGCCGTGAGTTTCCAAACAAAGGTCGCACTCGATCCCACCTGCGTTACGGGCCACGGCCCCGTTCCATCAAGAACGCTATACATACTCCCACCGCTGCAGCTCAAAGCGCCTTTCGGAGCCTCCACGCTTTGCGGCTCATACTGCAGGGGACCACAGTCGAAAGCGGTGGTTCCGCGTGCGCAATGCTCCTGTCGACTCGCGGGTGAAGTAATCCACCCATGGGCCGCGGCCTTGGCTGCTGCCAGCATAAAAGCCCCTCCCAGCATGATCTTGAGAGACACATTCAATCGTCCTGATCGCATGGTAACCTCCTGGTTAATGTTTCTCTTTGAACTTTCCTGGGCCAAGGCCCAAGTAAAAAACGAATTGCCTCTTCTTGTCCAATCAAAAGAGTTAAACAGAAGCGCGCGTCCACTGTTGTCTCGCACCGACAATTCAGTTAAGAAACTGATAGAAATTTGCAGCACAACATCAAACCGATGAGCCACACCATGCTGATGCCAATGCGTAAGCCTCTTCTTGTCCTGTTTTCATGGGGAATAGTCAGCGCCTGCCAACCTGCGACCGAGGGGCCACCAGCCTATGAACTGGCGCAGGGTTGTTATGCCATTCAAAAGCCGCTGACTCATCAACGTCTGGGTCCTGCGACTGGCAACGGCTATCGGCTGTTAGCCGAAGGCGAAGAAAATGAGGCGGCCGCTTTTTTCCTGAAACCGACAGGCCTCGGTCGTTTCCTTCTGTCGGATGCCTCTGGAAATCTACTGGGAGCGGACCGCACGCTGCTGCGTCTTCAAAAGCCCGAACCCAAGGCGGAATGGTCCATTCGGAAGCTTGACATCGTTCATGAAGGGGAACACATCGAAGGTGCCTATACGATGATCAGCGTAGCGAGCGACTCGCGTCTGATCGTGCGGGATGGAGCCTTCACCCTCCAGGGAAAACTGGGTGATACCATGAAACCAGCCGAGGTCGCGCTGGAGTTCGTTCCTATGGATGCTTCATCCTGTCTGCCTTTCCCGGAAGCTTCGCTGAATGCTGAAGTCAGTCGAGATTTTCAGCAAGCGGCGCCTTCATCGGAAGGTGTTTATGGCTTCGTTGACTATCACACGCATCTCGCCTTTCCTAAAGCTCTGGGCGCCGCGGCGATGTCGGGCCAGGTCTTTCATCCCTTCGGCATTGCCGAAGCTTTGAACGAATGCTCGACGCTGCATGGAAAAAATGGGGAATGGGATCTTTTGGAAGGTCAGACCTCGACCAAAAATGGAGGCGGTCACGCGGTTCAGGGCTATCCGGATTTCACCTACTGGCCGAACCGTTCCACCAACACGCATATCCAGGCCTATTACCGCTGGATCGAACGCGCCTACCTTTCGGGTTTAAGGCTCATGGTCACCAACGCCACCGGCAATCCCACCTTCTGTCAGCTGCTTCAGGTCATTCATCCCAAGGAAGCGGAAGGCGATTGCAAAAGCGATGCGGAAGTCGGTCAGCAGGTGCGTTATATCC